>NZ_JGCK01000058.1:0-43790 GCF_001639905.1 Kosmotoga sp. DU53
GCGGAAAGATATGAGAGGAACAGCGTAATAATCACAACGAACCTTGAGTTCAGCAAATGGAATGGGATATTCTACGATGAGAAACTCACCAGTGCCATAATAGACAGATTGATTCACCATTGCCATTTGTTGGTGTTTACAGGCAAGAGTTACCGATTGGAACATTCGAGTATTAAGGCTTAATTTTTTTACCCCGGGTGCTGTTTTTTTATTTTTCCAAACGCTGGATTTTTATATTGCCAAAAACAATCTTCTTCGTTTTTTGATTTCACATTGAGATTTGGATTGGTTGAGGATTTGAAATCGGAACAGAATAAACTGACGGTTAGCAATGTCACACGAATTTTTTTAAGTCCACAACATGCTAAGGTGCTTTATAAGATACTTAAACAGCAGCTTGATGAATACGAGAAAAGATTCGGTGAAATAAAATTGCCTAAGGAGGAATAATTATGAGACGTGAGGCTTTGCATAAATGGCTTCATAAGAATGATATAACAACTTCCATGTATTATTTGTCTATTTCTACGAAGGGATATTCTAAGGCCATTTCTTCAAGTAATACACGACAAGTTGTTGGTATTCAATATGTGAAATCTTCAAGGCAAAAGCGCGGGTTACTTCAATTACGTGGGCTTGGAAAGCATGTATGGAAAGGTATCAATGCAGATGAGTATGTTCGAGAGCTAAGGGAAGAATGGAAAGAGAGTGAATGAGTCAGTTTGGAGAATGTGTTTGAAAAAGTAACAAGAATAGGTATTGATACCTCCCTTTTTATTTATTTCATAGAAGAGAATGAAAAATACCTCGAGTTTCTTACCTCCCTTTTCAAAAAGATTGACATAGGATCTATAAAGGCTTTTTCGTCAGTCTTAACTCTCGCTGAAGTGCTGGTGAGACCATTTGTTAAAGGAGAACAGTATCTTATCAATGAGTATATTAGTATTCTTACAGGCTGTGAAAACCTTTCTTTGATCCCTGGGGAAAAAGAAATAGCAGTTTTGGCCGCCAAAATTAGAGCTAAGAATGGTTTGAAACTTCCTGATGCTCTCCATTTTGCGACAGCCAAAGTATATAAGTGCGAGTTGTTTATCACAAATGACAAACATTTCAATGGGATCTCAGATTCAGAGATACAGATAGTTTTGCTTGATGATCTTCTTGATAAAAATGCTTGAAATGCTGGACTTCGTCCAGGAGGCTCACGACGTTGACGCTCACGAGGTTGAGGCTTGCAGACGCTGATGAAAAGCTGAGATCCGAGAATCCGAGAGTCCGAGAGGGCGAGAATCCGAAAAATTAAGAACGGTAGTTCCTGAATCGACAAAATCAGAAGAAAATACTTGTAATACAAAGGGCAGAACATGTTCTGCCCCTACGATAAAAAACAGTATCATTGCCTTAGGCAATTGCTTTTGCCATATTTTTGCCGAGTAATTTACATTGTTCAAGTTCTTCCTTTTTTGGAGCGTGTTTAGCTTCTATTACAGGTTCTACGAGTTTCCACTTCATTTTTTGTGCGAAATCGTGTAGTTCTTTCAGAGCTCCTCCGCTCCAGCTGTAAGAACCAAAGACACCTATATGCCTGTTTTTCAGCATTCTATTTTCCAAGGCGGCCAGGAGGTTTTTCATTGGTGGGAATAGTTCCATGTTATAGGTACAGCTACCAAGGATAACCCCTTTGAACCGCCATATATCTCTTATTATGAAAGATAAGTGAGTGACGGATATGTTGTGAATTCTTACTTTTTCTACACCTTCTTCGACGAGACCCTGCGCAACCGCTTCCATCATCTTCTGGGTATTGCCGTACATCGAGCCGTAAACAAGAACTACCCCTTTTTCAGCTTCATAACGGCTCCATTTATCGTAAAGCTCAATAATCTGTTTTGGATTGTCCCTCCAAACAGGGCCGTGTGTGGCGGCGATGATTTTGATATCCACGTTCTCTAACTTTTTGAACGCTCGTTGAACCATGGGGCTGTATCTTCCAACGATGTTGGAAAAATATCTGAGAACCTCGTCCTCGTAGAATTCTATATCGACTACATCATCAAAAATACCGCCGTTCAGAGCACCGAAACCACCAAAAGCGTCTCCAGAGAATAGGATACCATCTGTTAAATCGTAAGTCATCATTGTTTCAGGCCAATGGACCATGGGTGTGAGATAGAACTTCAATTTGTGTTTTCCGAGGTCCAATACATCACCATCGTTGATCACCATAAAATTGTCGCTGATTCCATAAAACCCTTCAAGGAAATCCCTGGTCTTCTTGTTGCCCACTATTTTGATATCCGGGAAAGCCTCTACAAGTACCTTTATTGCTCCAGAATGATCAGGTTCCATGTGGTTTATTATGAGATAGTCCACAGGTTTACCATCGGGTAAGAGGGCTTTGACTTTGTCCAGAAAGGTGGCAAAGAAACTGCCTTTCACGGTATCAATGAGTGCTACTTTTTCATCTAATATCATGTAAGCGTTGTATGATACCCCCATAGGAAGCGGCCATAAAGATTCAAAGAGATGTGTCTCAAAATCATTAACCCCTATCCAGAAAACATCTTTTGTTACCGGTATACCCTGATCCATACTTTTACACCTCTCCTTTTTATTTATAAGAACCAAAACTCATGTTGTGGGTACCTTTCAGAAATCCGAATCCCGAACTAACATTTTCTATGAATGCAATTCCTAGGTTTCCTCTTCAAAATCAAAATATTCTTTAAGAAGCTCCTTCGCTTCTTCAATACACTTATCCTCAATATACACAGATTTTGCTCTTCTTGAACCGGAAATATAACCCTTTTCTGTCAAATCATTCAGAACATCAAAATTATACCCTTTCCAGGCTCTAAGTGGAGACGGTCCCCGGGAAGTTAATTCCCGCCACGAGGTTAAGTACAGAAGCATTATCGTCAGTTTCTCGATAATCTCTTCCCTTTCCAATTTGCACACCTCCTTTATGTGCTCACATCAATTATAAAACAAAGTTGCGATTGGCTAACGTCGAAGCCGCTACGCGGTGGATAAGCCCGGCTGCGCCGGGGGTGAGCCTAGCTGCGCTGTGAAGCTGAGCTGCGCTCAGGAGGCTCACGACGTTGACGCTCACGAGGTTGAGGCTTGCGGACGCTGATGAAAAGCTGAGAATCCGAGATCCGAGAATCCGAGAGTCCGAGAGTCCGAGAAAAAACATGACGCTTGCGACAAAAAAACACGAGAATCCGAGAGGGCGAGAAAAAACAAGACGCTTGCGAGGCTATGCGCTGCTTCGTAGCGGCTATGCTGAGCTAAAGCTCAGGCTATGCGTGACTTCGTCACGGCTATGCGCAACTTCGTTGCGGCTAAGTATCTTTTAGAGAGCAATGACGAGATCCTGAATCGAGTTCAGGATGACAATCAAAATAAAGAGCACAGCATGCTGTGCCCTGTTTTTTATGTCAGCGACGCAGTCGCTTGATAAAAACACAAGAATCGGAGAAGCGAGAAGGTGAAAAACAGGACGCTTGTAAGACAGAGACTTGCGATGTCGAAGTGCTGGCTTACCCTATACCCTCTTTTTTCAAAAAGGTGTTAGAGGTTTCATATTTTTTGCAGTGTGATATGATATAACTTTAATATAGTGTATGAAACTTAATAAGAGGGGGATTATTTTGAGCCGGAGAATTGTTCTTTTTCTTTTGATTTTTCTCCTGGGGGTAACGGTCATTGGAAGAACCATAAAGGTGGGTATATATGAAAATAAGCCTCTTGTTTTTGTTGAAAATGGCGTTGCTAAAGGGGTATATATTGATATCCTTCAGGAGATTGCCCGTAAAGAAAACTGGGAGCTTAGTTTTGTTCGAGGAAACTGGATAGAGTGTCTGGATAAGCTAAGAAACGGCGATATAGATATACTTGTCGCAATAGCCCATACTCCCGAAAGGGAAGCGATCTATGATTTTAATAAAGAGGCCGTGTTTACTAATTGGGGACAGATATACTGTAGAAAGGGTTTTTCTCCAGAATCTGTTATTGATCTTGAAGGTAAGATGATCGCAGGGGTTAGTGGAGACATTTATTACCAGCATTTCTACGAGCTTCTTAAAAATTTCAACATTTCTGCTGATTTGGTGACTGTTGAGGAATATCATGAAGTCCTCTCGCTACTTGACCTTGGAGAAGTTGATGCTGGGGTTATTTCCAGGCTTTATGCTCAATTGAACGCTTCAAATTACAGGGTTAAAGAGACGGGCATTATTTTTTCACCTGTGGTGCTCAAGTTTGCTTTTACAAAGCATAAGCATAGAGACTTAATAATAACTATAGACAAATATCTGAAGGAGTTCAAAGAAGACCCTGAATCAGTTTACTATGAATCTTTAGACAGGTGGTTGAACATAGATGTTGTCGAAAGCACTTTTGTTATTCCACAGTGGTTAGTTGTTGCTCTTATTGTTTCTTCTATATTTATCACAATTTTTGCTGGAACTGCTTTTTTGCTCCAGAAGCGCGTGGATTTGAAAACGCGTGAATTGAGAGAGAGAAACATGGAATTGGAAGAGTTATCTAAGAAATTGAAGAAGAGTGAGGAAAAATTCAGACAATTAATTCAATCAATGGACGATGTTGTTTTTGTTCTTGATGTTAACAAGAGGTTTGTTGAATTCTACGGCGAATGGTTCGAGAAATATGGGTTGGACCCCGAAAAACTTGTAGGGAAAAAACCGTCAGCTGTGCTGGACAAGATCAATGGCGAGAGTATAGAAAAGGCCGCAGAGGTAGCTTTAGAGAGTGGAAGTGCAACGGTAGAATGGATCGTAAAACGTGACGATGACAATAAAGACAACAAAAAAGATGAAGGTTCCAAAATTTATTTGGGTGTTTCTCTTTCAGCTCTTCGTAATGGCAATGGTAAAGTGGTTGGAATAGTCGGTGTAGCGCGGGATATAACGGAGAAGGTGAAGAACAACGAGAAAATGCGGTACCTTAGTTTTCACGATGTTCTTACGGGTTTATACAATCGTGCCTTCTTTGAAGAGGAGTTGAAGAGACTTGATTCCCACAGGCAGTTGCCCATAAGCCTGATTATGATAGATATAAATTGTCTCAAGTTGACCAACGATATTTTTGGCCATCTTGAAGGAGATAGGGTAATAAAGGAAGTTGCCCAAGCTTTGAGAAGTTCGTGTAGAAAGGAAGACATAATTGCTCGTTGGGGAGGGGATGAGTTTGTTATCCTCTTACCAAAGACCCCCTTTGAAGAGGTGAAAGAGGTGGGCGAAAGAATAAGGCGAACGTGTAGGATTAAGATTGTCGATGATATTGAGTTAAATGTATCTCAGGGCATCGCAACAAAGGAAAAGTTTTCTCAAGATATGATGGATGTCTTGAGAGAAGCAGAGATGAGGATGTATGAGGAAAAGGTTGCTCTTGATGTTCAGATAAAGAAAGCATTGTTGAGATACTTTAGAGAAAAGATAGCCCAAGGGCAAGGGGCAGTTAGCAGTGTTGAATGCCTGGAGAAGATGAAAGAGATCGCAGAAAGGTTCGGTTACGCCGTTGGACTGGATAATGCAGAGATGAATAAATTACTTCTTCTGGTAGAGTACCATGATATAGGGATTGTTGCGCTGAAGAATCATTCTGAAAAAGGGTTGAATTACGAAAAGCATCCGGAGGTAGGGTACAAGATCGCTTTGAACTTCCCTGAGATTGCTCCGATAGCTGAGTACATACTTTATCATCATGAACGCTGGGATGGACAGGGTTATCCTAAGAAATTGCGTGGTAATGAAATCCCATTGCTTTCGAGGTTAGTATCTATACTCGACTTTTATGCGAAGGAAAAATGCAAAGATGGTGAACCCAAACAATCCGATGAGCGGATTATTTTAGAATTGGGAAAACGCGCAGGTTCCGAATTTGATCCTGATTTGGTGAAACTCTTCACGAAGTTACTTCTTTTGTAGTGGAATTCGAAAAAAAGGAGTGATATTGTGTCAGCTGAAGTAGTATTGGGAGTTAAAAACCTACGCAAGTATTATGGACAAGTGAAAGCAGTTAACGGGATTTCGTTCGAAGTAAAAAGAGGAGAATGTCTTGCCATCCTTGGTCCTAATGGCGCGGGGAAAACAACCACAGTTGAAATCCTCGAGGGGTTGAGAAAACCTGACGCTGGTGAGATATATTATTTTGGAAAGGTTGTTAAAAGAATAGATGATTCGATTAAGGAAAGAATAGGCGTTCAGCTGCAAAGTTCTGCTTTTCTGGAGCATTTAACGGTTAAGGAAACGCTGGATTTTTTTGGCGGCCTCTACAGCAAAAGGCTTCCTTCGAAAGAATTGATAAGACTGCTTTCTCTTGAGGAGAAGGTGAATGCCCGTGTTAAAGGTCTTTCTGGCGGTCAGCTTCAGCGTCTGGCTGTTGCTGTTGCGTTGATCAATGATCCTGAAATTGTCTATTTAGATGAGCCTACTACCGGCATGGATCCACAGGCTAGAAGAATGCTCTGGAGCACGGTTGAGGATTTGAAGAAACGCGGAAAAACAGTGATATTAACCACGCACTACATGGAAGAAGCGGAGTATCTTGCTGACAGGGTGTTGATTATAGACCACGGGAAAGTCATAGCGGAAGGTACCGTAGAGGAACTTATTCGTTCGATAGGTGAGCAGAGTATCATAGAGTTCAGTCTTGCTGGTATAGAAACGATATCTATTGAAAACCTGAAGAAATTGCTTCCAGATATTGAAGCCCTCGAAGAAGGGCGGTGCATGATTACTACCAATAAAGTCGAGGAAAGCCTTTCTCAATTGTTTGAGAAAACAAAGAACACTGGAATTATTATTGACGATGTTATTATAAGAAGACCAAATCTTGAGGATGTTTTCCTGAAACTTACAGGTCGTTCTTTGAGGGATTGAGTATGGAGAGAAGATTCTATACTCTGTTCAAAGGGCTTTTCCTCGATGAAATTCGCGAATTTCAGAGAGTTTTCTGGATGATGATTTTCCCTCTAATCCTTTATTTTATACTGGTTTCCGCCCTTGGGAACATGGGGAATGAGGGAGTGAGTTTTAAACTCGGGATTGTGAAAGAAGAGAATCTGTCCGGTTTTGGAAAGATAATCGATGAGGTTTTGAAAGGTATAACCTCCGAAGGAGGTCCTTTCATCGCCATTGAATTTGTGGACAGAGGGTCAGGATTAGAAGCGCTCAGGAAGAATAAAATAGACGCTTTGCTTGTTGTTCCCAAGGGTATTAATGCCGGGTTGGCGAGGGCTTTCATCGTTCGTGGTAAGGTGGAGCCTCCGAATTTGGAAGTTTATTACGCTGAGGGGAGACAGGCATCTGAAATTTCCGCCGATGTTTTATCGCAAATACTAGAGCAGGTTAACCTTGAAATTGCCAGACAGCAAAAAAAAGATTATAGAACGTTTGAAGTGAAAGAGAATATTGTTTCCTCTCCTGATAAAAAGACTTTCGATTATGCGGAGTATCTCTTCCCGGGAATTGTGTTGATGATGATCCTTTCTGTTTCTTTGTTCAGCGCTCCTATCAGATTGATGGTTTTTAGAAATTCCGGAGTGCACAAGAAGCTATACACTACTCCTATAAAGCCGCTGGAGTATTTCGCTGCTTATTTGCTAAAGTTGTTTGTTGTGATAATACTCTCTTTTATCTCTATTTTGTTTGTGGCGCTTTTTGTTTACAGAGTGGAGATTCCTGTTTTTAGTTGTGCGTTTCTCTTTTCGTTCCTGTATTCTATTTTGGTTTTGCTATCGATGGGTTTGATGTTCGCTTCATTTATTAAAAAGCTTTCAACGGCCAATGTTGTTGGGCAGATAGCTAATCAATTAATGATGTTCCTTGGTGGGCTTTATTTTCCTGTGTTTAATATCCCCTGGACAATGAGATGGCTGGTTTACGCGATCCCAACAACATATCTGGCTGAGTTAACAAGAAGGAGCCTTGGATATCGGATCGCTCCCATACCTGATCACTTTTTGATAATTGTGCCGGCGATATGGCTTGTAACCTCTGTGGTGATTTTCTCTTTGAATTTCAAGAAGGTGATGGGATATGAGTAATATGAAGCAGCTTCGTTCGCTTTTTGTCGCATTTACAAAGGAATCTTTGAGAAATCGTATGGAGGTTTTTTTCAATATTCTTTTTCCTCTTATTCTTCTTATCCTTTTTGGGACTTTTTTTGGTACTCCTGAGGTTAATCGCTTGAGAGTGGGAATTTATATAGAGCAGTCCGGAGGTTTATCTATTGATAATTTTGCGGAATTTGGGTTTGAGGCTGAGTTTTTTGATTCTCGAACAAATCTTTTGGAGTCAATGGATGCACGTAGATTGGACCTCGCTATAGAAGTTAAAAACGATGAGATTATTTTCAGCTATCTTGAGGGAAATATTTCAAAAACGAGTCAGATAAAGATGTTAGAGCATGCTATAAAGGCGGTGCTGGAGAAGAAGGTAAACGGTGTTGAAGATGTAATTTCTTTGAACAAGATACCTGTGAGTGTTGGAAGGGTAAAATCAGACCACTTAAATTATCTTATGGCAGGAATTATCGCCATCTCTTTGCTGTCTTCTGGGATGTTTTCGGTTATAAATCTTTTTGGTCGTTATCAGGAGCAGGGGGTATTGAAAAGGATTGTGGTGGCACCGATAAATCCCTTCAACTTTGTAATAGGCAGCACGCTGACGAGATTCTTGATAAGCTTTTTATCTGTTCTGATTATAATGTTTTCTAACAATCTTATATTCCATTCGCAGTTCGATGTGTACTGGCCAGCCTTCATTGTTACGGTAATCAGTTCTACCTCGGGATGATGGCTCTCGGTGTTTTGTTGGTGATAATCTTCAAGTCCTCTGGAGCCGCTGAAAGTGCCGGAGTATTGATGGTTTTCATGGTCTTCCTTGCCGGGGTTTATTTCCCCGTGAGTTTCCTTCCAAAATATTTACAGTATATTTCCGCTGTTCTTCCTATCAAATATGTCGCTGACCTCATGAGGTTTGTTGTTGGTGTGGAAAGCATGAGCATGTCGTGGTTTATCGTTACGAATCTCGTGCTCGCCGGTGCCGGAATAGTCCTTTTGTATCTAGCTGGAAAGAAGTTTTTGGGGCAGGTGCGTTGAAGAAAATGGGGACTGTCCCGTAGTGGACTGTCCCCATTTTCTTCAGATTCAAGAACAATTATTGTAGGGGCACAGCAAGCAAATAAAAACCGAGAGCCGAGAGCGCCGCTGCGCGGCGGACACGAATCCCTTCGGGATTGACCCGAACTCCTGCGGAGTTGTTGCGAACCACTTCGTGGTTGTTACGAACTGCTTTGCAGTTGAAAAAGCTGTCATTCTGGAGATGTTTTATCCAGAATCTTATTTTCTTAAGTACGAGATCCTGAGTCAAGCTCGGGATGACGGCCTTGCAAGCGGCGCCTCATCAGCTGACAACGTCGTGAGCCTCCGGGGCGAAGCCCCGCACTTCATTACCGAAGGCAATCTAAGCGTCAATCGGTGATTATGCCGCTGCTAAGGTAGCGTTCAAGATGATCCGGCGCTATTGTTACCACTCTACGGAATCCTTCTTTAGACAAACGCAGCGCTGCAGCCACATTTGCACCGGAAGAGATACCAACCAGCAATCCTTCTTTTCTTTGAAGATATTTTGTCATCTCTATAGCTTCTTCATCGGTGACCGTTAAGACACCGTCCAGTAATTTGAGATCAAGGATATCGGGTATGAAACCAGCACCAATTCCCTGTATTTTGTGTTTTCCGCTCCTGTTTTCTGTTATAACCGGTGAACCTGCCGGTTCGACACCGTAGATTTTTACGTTTGGAAGCACTTTCTTCAGAGCACGGCCAACACCGGTAACAGTTCCACCTGTACCTATTCCACAAACAAATGCATCAATATCAAATTCAGCCTGCACAAGTATTTCAGGTCCGGTGGTTAACTCATGAATCAAAGGATTCGCCGGATTTGAGAACTGATTGAGCATCACTGCTGAAGGCTCGTTTTTAACTATTTCCAGAGCTTTCTGTCTGGAACCGTTCATACCCAAATCTGCGGGTGTCAATATAACCTCAGCACCAAAGGCCTTTAAAACCTTGATTCTTTCCTGACTCATGCTTTCCGGCATTACCATTACCGCTCTGTATCCTCGAACGGCCGACAACATTGCGATCGCTATCCCGGTGTTTCCACTTGTAGGTTCGACTATCGTAGCTCCTGGAGAAAGGATTCCCCTCTTTTCTGCATCGATAATCATCCCGAGCACTGTTCTATCCTTAATGCTCCCACCTGGGTTGTTCTTCTCAAGTTTTAAAAGAATCTCCCTATCATCGTTTCCAAGGGATTTCAGCAAAATCATAGGGGTATTTCCTATAAGTTCACGCAATCTCATCCTCTTGCACCTCACATTTACAAAATTTACTAACAGGACGTGCTGGAATACCAACCACAGTGGTATTGGGTTGGACATGTTCCAGAACAACGCTATTAGCACCGATTTTCGCATTGTCGCCAATAACAAGTGGCCCAAGAATCTTAGCTCCAGCACCTATAACAACATTTCTTCCTACGTCCGGATGCCTCTTGCCTTCCACCAATTTGCGAGTTCCCAGGGTTACTCCATGATATATCAGAGTTCCACTACCTATGGAAGTGGTAGACCCTATAACAGTTCCAATGCCGTGATCAATTACTACACCAGGTTCAATCTTTGCGGCCGGATGTATATCAACGGAAAAAAGTATCCTCGCCGCGTAATGAATAAACTCCGCAAGCCATTTCATTCTATGACACCAGAAGAAATGAGAGATTCTATAGAATAATAACGCATGGAACCCGATTGATGTAAATGCAACATGAGTTTCAGAACGTGCAGAAGGATCCTTTAGAAAATACTCTTTGAGATCAGCCCGCACAGCTCTGAGCATTTCAAGAAAATCATATAATAATTTCATGGTCTCACCTCCAAAGAGGTTTGTGATAATTTTACCAGCTAAGTACAAATTTAATTATAAACTTTTAATGCAATTCCGATTAAATTTCTCGGAATGATCCTGCTTCGCAGGGGGAATAACGTGAAACGAACCGCAAGCGGTTGTTGCGAACCACTTCGTGGTTGTTATGAACTGCTTTGCAGTTGAAAAAATTGATACTTAAAACGATTGAATAATTTTCAAAATGCCGTATCTGATTATTCACCAAAAAATGATGGTCTGATACGTTGCTTCAACACTCCGGCATTCGGTACCGGTGAAATACGCGTTAATTCACAATATGTGAGCGCTACCTTGAGAATAGATATGAAGCAAGATTTCTCAGCGTTCATGATGGGTAGAGGTTGGAGCAATTTACCAATGCAGCTCTATAATTTCACGCCATTCACGGATGCCAATTTTCCTCAAATAGCTCTTGCACAGTACTACAAAGGACCTCTTTTGTTTTCTGTCAGCACAGGGTGAAGTGACGCTCAACACGCCTTATTTGAACATGGATGAACCAAGCGATGATCCGACGACTTTACCGATCTCGAAGACTGGAAAGGACCTGTTGGGGAGGTAAGAACCGTAAATATCCTGAAACTGGAGGCTAAATTATCCATACAAGAGCTGGATCTTTAGCGATTTATCCTTATTATTTCGGAGACTATTTTGGAAGGTTTATCTATGAAATACGCCTATATTTAATAAGATACTTTTAAATTACGCCGATTAAAAACAGCAAAAGAAGAGCTGTCGCAAATCCTGTTATAAAACCAAAGATAAAGGATCTAGAACTCCCTTTAGGAATTTTTCTGGGGAGTTCTAGCTTTTTTTGTTCTTCCTTATACCAGTCTCTATCGTAGATCCCCATGTTCTTACCTCCCGGGTTTTAATCGGTGTTCGAGAATAGAGATTCGAGATCCGCTGTGCGCTGCGAAGCAGCGGCAGTGCTGGGCTTTGCCCAGGCCATGCGTGACTTCGTTACGGCTTTGCGCAACTACGTTGCGGCTAAGTGCTCTAGAAACGTTGTCGGTTGTGGGTTGTACGTCTCTTTTTTTAAACTCTAGACACGATTTCTCTGTTGTCAGTTGATAGTTGTTAGTTTTTGAACTTTCTATATCCTAGATCCCAGACACTATACCCGATCTTTATCTAAACTCCAGTCTCCTACATCTATCCTCGCTTTTAATTTCTAATCCCAGATCTCGGTCACCGGTTCTCGGTTTTCTAGTCTTTCAAAACAAACATATTCCAGAATCTTCTTATGAAAACAATAGTGGGTACGGTAAGTATAATTCCAAAAGCTCCAAACAGTTCGCTGAATGCAAGAAGCGCTATGAGAACAACGAACCAGTTAAACTTTAATTGATTCGAGACGATCTTTGGCGATAGGAACCACATTTCCATCTGGTTTGCCGCTACAAGTATGATCAAAGCAATACCAACCCCCAGCAACCCTCTGCTGGTATAACCAAATACCATCATTGGAATAGCTGTTATTATGACTCCCAAAAAAGGTATAAGGTTGGTGATACCAGCAAGCAGACCGAGAAAATAAGAACCTTGAATTCCAAAAATCGCTGTAGAGATACCTATAAACACGCCGATACACAAAGCCACAATCAACTGTCCACCAATATATGTCTCAAGATCATCTAAGAATCCCTTCCAGAATTCCATTATTTTCTTGGTATTACACTTCGGAAACAGCTTTGGGATAATCCTATCAACATTCTTTCCTCTGGAAAGAATGTAAATGGCAGCGACTATAAGAAGCACGACAAAGGTTATCCAGTTTGCTATGTGAGTGCTTATATAGGTAACTATACTGACCAACACATTCGACATCAAACTCCCAAAATTCCCAAAGAAATCGTTTATAGATCCCTGTATAAAATCGGGTAAATCTGCCATGATAGATTCCAACGGGTTATCGATGATGAGTTTGTTGAAACTTTCCTTAAACTGATCAACACTCATAGAAATCATTGAAGGGAAGGTGTAAAACAGGTACGCAAACAATACAACTAATCCAAGGCTTACCATTACAACGGTTAGCCTTTTCAAAGTCTTCTTTTGGAAAAATCTTGAAGGATAATTTAGCAAAAGAGCTATTAAAAAAGCCATGCTTAGAACCCTTGATGTGTTCGGAAAAATAAAAAGACTCAAAAAATAGATTCCAGCATAGGAAAGTATCCATATCGCATTTCTGTCCATTGTCTTCTATCCTTTCTGATTTATATCAGGAGTTATATGATAATGCTTCTACCTGTGACCTTGTTAGACTTTTTCGCTTTCTTCAGTGCGCTTCATCAACCCTATAAACCGCTTTCTTAACATCGTGGGAGTACCAGAATCCGGGAAAGCTGTTTGAATAGGCTCGTTTTTCATTCCAAAATTATGACAAACGACCGGCTAATTCGTTCAATTCTTTTTGAGGAGGTCTCTCATTGGTAATCAGGGCATCCATTAACATCCCAATTAATATACTCAAAGTGCGCGAAATAACCTTCTTAGCCCTCTTTGTGGACATATTTTCCTCAAGGACATCTATACATTTTTCCATAAATTCCTGTTTTCCCGTTACCAGAATATCCTTTATCCTTCTGTTCTTTGTGCCGTGCAACCATAAATAAACGAGTGTTCTAACAACATCCGGGCGTTTTTCAAATAACTGAAACGCTTTCTCAAAGAGGTTCATCACAAATTCTTTGGGTTCTCTAGGATTTTTGTAGAGATCTTCGAATGTTGGAAATACGTATTTGATGATTATATATCTCGACAGATCGATTAACATTCCTTCCTTTGATCGATGGTGATAATGAATAGCGGCGAGGTTTACCTTCGCTTCTGATGAAACTTTCCTCGTGCTCAACCCCTCGATTGTTTCATTCGATATAACTTTTATAGCTGCTTCCATGATCTTTTCACGGGTTTTTTGGCCTCGCATAATATCACTCCTTTCAGTCGTTTGTATCATTTGCGATTATATCATAACCAATGATATATCAAAGAAGAAGGGAGAGTTACAACGTGCTGAGAGCTAAGAAAGCTGCTACGCGCTGCGGGGCAGCGGATTCGAATCCCTTCGGGATTGTCACGAACTGCTTCGCAGTTGAAAAAACATTGGGCGCTTGCGAGGCTGTCAGCTGATGAAGCAACGCTTGCGAGGTTGAGGCTTGCGGACGCTGATAAAAGCCGAGAATCCGAGAATCCGAGAATTCGAGAGTCCGAGAAAAAACATGACGCTTGCGATAAAAAACACGAGAGTCAGAGAGGGCCGCTACGCGGCGGAAGTACTGAGCAGCGCTCAGGAGGCTCACGACGTTGACGCTCACGAGGTTGAGGCTTGCGGACGCTGATGAAAGCCGAGAAACCGAGAGTCCAAGACGCTTGCGGGGCTATGCGCTGCTTCGCAGCGGCTATGCGCAACTTCGTTGCGGCTAAGTATCTTTTAGAGAGCAATGACGAGATCCTGAATCGAGTTCAGAATGATAATCAAAAAACAGGGCACAGCATGCTGTGCCCTGTTTTTTATGTCAGCGACGTTGAAAATGGGGACTGTCCCATTGTGGACTGTCCCCATTTTCACCTTTTCTTCTGTTGTTGAAAAGTATAGTTATTTGACTTTGATTACACCTCGATATTGGTATCTTAGTCCGTCGAACCAGTATGGTTGAATCCTTCCATCAAGGTATTTGAGTTTTTCAAGTGGGATATCATGTATTACTACGTCGTAAGTGCCGTCAATGTAAACATCATAGCCATCTGGCGGGAGTTCGTTGTCGAATTTCACGTTGACGATTTCAACAGGTGCCCATTCGGGTTTTTCTTTGTCCTCGAGTTGCTCGTATTGTTCCTGTAATGGTTGGGGTAGGTCTACGTTTTGAATGTATATTCCATCCTGCCTGCAATTTTTTATCTCAGAGTCTGCGATAAGAGCACCGCTGTTAGAAATCAAAATCCCTATGTAGGGTTCTCCGTTCTCTACGTCTCCGGAAACAACAATATTTTTTAAGAGGATGAAGACAGATTTTCCGATGACTATGGCAAAGTTCCTGGCATTTAGTTTTCCATTGTTGATTACCGCGCTGCTTACTTTTTCCAATTCTAATGCGATGTCACCTGTAGAGATTTCGATATTTTCTAAGCTACATGGTATGTCTAATGCGTTCTTAAGCTTTATGGCGGTACCCCTTATTCTGTCTGTGGCTTTAAAGTTAACGATTTCGAGACTTTCGGTGGGTTGGTTTATGATGACACCGTTTTCGGCGTTTATGATTTCTATATCGCGTAGTGCGACTTTACGAGGTTTTTCAAGATATATGGCGGTTCTCAGGTCTTTGAATTTGACGTTCTTCAACGTTAAATCGCTTCCAGCCGCCATGGAAATTGGTACGACGCCATGCTCAAAAGCGGCATTTTCAATGGTTACATTGCTGCCAAGTCCGTATAGCCTAACGGTTTCCCCATTGAAGTATATGTTACTGGCTTTGAACGTACTTCCGGGGAGAAGCAGCACTTCGCCTGTTGAAAGGTTTTCGAATTTAAGTCCGTCTGTTGTTCCTGCAATTTCCAGAGAACCCCTTACTTCAATCGAAGCTCCGTCTTGAATCAGGATTTCCCCGTTTCCTCGGATTTTAATTGAACCGGTTGGTAGGATCTGAACGAAGCCTGTGAAAAGAATTGGCATGGCATTGGAATCATAAACGACTTCTTTGTCGAATTTACCTGTAACAATCGTTGCACCCTTAAAGAGAGGGATATCCTTTTTGGTGAATTTAGTTTCGAAGTCTTTTCCGGTAACTATGACCTCAACGTTTATCAAGAGAGTGGAGTCGTCTGTATATTCGAATGGGGAATCAAAATCAACTTTCAATGTTGGTAAGGGTTCCCCTTCTTTAAGTGGTATGGGTTCCACAGTTCTTATATCTTGATAGTATCTTGTATTTGTAATCTTTCTCTTTATAACATAACGGATCTCAGGATCAGGGAGCTGGACAAATTCGACACGGAAGTTGCCATCTTCGGTTGTTTGGAAAGCTCTGAAATTCTTTAATTCCTTCAGCGTGACTTCTGTCTCGGTTGCAAGAATGGTTGGAGATTTGACGCCAGCAACGTTCAACTGGTAACTCAGTTGCATTTTTCCAAAGTAGACACCTTCGACCTTTTCCTCAACCCTCAGTTCTTCTGCAAGAGGATATTCAAAGATGAAAGATCCTTTTGGACTGTCGAGGTAAACGGTTAAGGTGGCATTGGGTGAAACAAAGTGAGTTTTGATCTGTACGTTAACAGGTTCGTAGTCTTTCTGATTTATGGAGAATTCAATCTTTTTAAACAGTTCTTCGAAATCGACGATACTCACTTTCTGTACGTTCACCTGAGAAACATTGCCAGCGAAGTCCTCGGCTAGCAGGGAAACTTCGAGAATTCCATCGAATCCTTCTATATTTTCGGGAACAGGTATCGTAATAACAGATGGTGTTTCAGTAAAAACCTCCAATTCAACCTCATGAATGAGTTCATCGGTTACTTTTACATAACCTGTGATTTTGGAAACGTCTGAGGAAAGGGGACCAAGAATAAGCGTGATCACACCTTTTCCCAGCTTAACATCCACTACTTCGGGTTCATTAGGTGGAATCGTATCAACGATAAAACTGGTTGTGGCTATGAGGCTTTCTCCATAAATACCAACAGCTTTTAATTCAACTTCATGTAGGCCTTCATCGAGACCAACAAATTTTACGAATCCACTGGTAGGTTCTAGTTGGGTTTTTTCACTGTTGTCCAGTTTCATACTCAGGGTCTCAACATTCTTAGCTATGTAAGGGATAGTTACTTCGGTGGCTGTGGAGTATTTTGAAATTGTTTTAATTTCCAACCTGGGCTTACCACGAACCGTGATTTCCTGTGTTTTTCCGAAGACAACTCCAAAGTAGCACGGTGAGATACTCAAAATAGAATCTTCTGCCGGTATTTCAATGACCATTTCCGTGGTGGTTGTTACTTCGGTGATATCAGCTATTTTAACTTTGTAAGAAATGTTGGCAGCATCAAAATCTTCGAAGGTGCTGCTCCACGATACTTTTAGTTTTTCCCCTTTAAGTTTTTCCACGATAGGTTTGGTTATTGAAATTACAGGCAAGGAATAGTTCATGAGATAAGGGAGTCCGTTATTCCAATCAAATACGGCTTCCTGTTTCAAAAGTTCGACTTTCCCGTAGCTCAAAGTGATGGAATGTTTTCCTTGAGAGACGCTCTTGAAAACAACTGTATTGTCTTCTCCAGGAGAGAGTTCCATATCATCCAGACTAACCTTTACCATATCCCTGGAGAGTCCCTGTGGAATTTTCAGCATAATTCTTACTTCAACCGGGTATTTTGGTACATCAATGGTGACAACTTTGGAAACGTCTATGCTGACTGGACCGTATTCAAACTCTGCGATCAGCTGGTATGAGACGTTCTTTCCTTGAAAATCGGCTACCTTATCTACAAATGGGCGATTTTCACGGGAAATCGTTATGCCATTTCTTTCAAGGGAAATCCCTCTGATGTTGTACGGTCCTTTATCAAGGCTCCAGTGCAGGGTTACCTCAGGAGCTTCTTCAGATAATTTGTATGTAAATTCGGATATCTTTGGTTCAGGGAAGGTGTATGTTAATTCTTTCATCCCTTTCTCAAAGTCTTTTCTTTGAAGAACTACTCCCTCAAGAGTGGAAAATTTTATTGTATCCTTTCCCTTTACACGTATGGATGCGCTGGGTGAGTTCTTGCTGAGTTGAATCTCTTCTATCGAAGAGCTAACTTTAATAGTTGGGTTTCCCTTAGCGGCATTGGGAAAAATGACGCTGACGTTTATAGTGATGGGTTTAATTGCTAAGAAGTAAATAAGGACTATAACTACCGCAATGAGTCCGATAAATAGCATGATCTTAGAACTTCGTTTCATTTTTTCACCTCCTTTAAGAAAAGTAGCCCGCCTTTGTGGGCGGGCCACTTTGGAGACGAATCACATTATTCGGCGTATATTCTTATAAAGTGGTCAGGTATGTTTTCGTCATCTTCGTGTTTTTCGAGGAGAACAATGTAATTCCCTGAAAGCTTGGAATAAGGAATTTCAATTCCATTGACTGTAACGCTGGTAAGGATAAGCTCTTTCAAACCTTTATTGATAACGGTACCTGTATCAGAACCAACTATTGTGGCGTAGATGTTGCCCTTCACCATTTCTTTTTCTGGAATGATCTCGGTCAGGAATTCGAAGAAGAATACTTTGTCTTTTTCATAGAATTTAGCTGATACGAGTCTTCCAAGCATTTTGTAGCTTATCTCAGCATTTTCAATGGAGATAACTGGAACGGGGACTTCAGGATTGTTCGTGAATTCGGCTTTTGCTGCGAAGACAGCATCTTCGGGAACACCCGCTTCGTCGAATACTTCGAGGAATCCTTTGAGCATGTTTATTACTTCAACTATTTTGACATCTGGTGACATGAGCTGTTCGCCAAAGGTTCCGACAAATTCTCTGAGTTTGCCAAGAGTCATTGGTTCCTGGGAGTAAAGAATTCTCGCAGCGACTGGATAGAAAACACTCTTAGCGCCTACAAAAGTGGCTTTGTCCATAGCTACCTTTGTAACCATCTTGATTTCTTCAACGTAAGTAAATCTGACGAGTTCTTTCGGGTATACCTTATTGACTTTGTTTTCTATTACATCGCCATTTACGGTGTAAATCTTCATGGTGAACTCTGGAATCTTGGATATGTCTATGTCTTTGTCAAGTTTGTCTGAGTAAACGGTGTAATCATCTTTGACACGGTTAACAACATCAGCTACAACTCTCTTTGTGATCTCTTCGCTTCTTGATTCATCCGGGAGTGCGAGATAGTGTTCGGCAAATTCATTTCCTTCGGCTACAAAAGCGGGTTTGGGGTCGTTTTTGAAATCATAACTGAAAATCGATTCATTGAGAAGGATGTAAACCTTTCCGCTTTCAGTCTTAACAAGAGTGAAGGATTTGAGTTCAGCGAGTTTCTTCTCGAACTCTTCTTTCATTGTTTCGAAGTTCTCGATGTTCTTGTGTTTTTCTTCCCACATTTTAAGGAGATCGTCAGCTGTATAGGCCTTTACTTCAACTACGACGTCTTTTGGAAGTTTAAGATCGCAGAATACCAGCTGACCATCGTATTTTGCTTTGTAATTGACAACGTTCTGGAATTCCCTGACAGGAACGAGAAGGCCAAGGTCCTCAGCTTTCTTCACATCGGCAAGAGCGATTCTGGCAAAGAGTGCGAAGGCTTCGTCTCTTGCAACATAGTCTTCGTAAGTTCTGCCGAAGAAATCAGCGGATTTGTAGAGTTCTTTATCTGCAAGTAAAGGAATAGCTTTACCCTTGTTGTTTTTATCTTCAACGAGGAAATAATTCTCAAATACGTAAATGTAAGCAGCATCCTCGGCGCTTGTTGTGAGGCTTCTGCTGTAAAGGGTCTTGAGTTTGTTGATTTTATCCTTGAGGTATTTGTATTCTGGATGCTTGATAACAAAAGCATCAACGAGATATTTAATGAGTTCTACTCTTTTAACATTTTTATCGAGATCTGTTATTGAAATACCTGCTTTCTTGAGCTCTTCCAGATAACCCCAGATTCTGGTTGTATCGAAAGTACCATTTTTGTAGCCAGCAGCTTCATATTTTGTCTTAATGCTGGGGTCATATGGAGCATTGATCGGGTAGTCGATAGCATCCAATTCAAGACCAAGATATTTAACAAGGATAGCAGCGATTTCGCCCTTGGTAACAGGATCAGTGAATTTGATAGTATTGAACGCTTGACTATTTGTCCAGATTTCATACTCTGTAAAATTGATTACAGGGTCCAGGTTGTGGTAAATGAGAAGTCTTATCAGATCAGCCCTACCAACTGGTTCTACGTTGGCTAATTGATCTTCAATGTTATACCAGAGCACGGGCTGAATGGGAACATTAACTGCAGCAACAATAACAGCTAACATAAGTAAGAGAGCTAACATAAGTTTCTTCATACATTTTCCCCCCTCTTTTGGATTTATGGATTATTTTGTGAGTAAACTTCTGATATTCACATTTCAGGCCAATTATACACCAAAAAACTATTCAAATGCAATGACGAAATACACAAAATCAAAAATTTATTACCACCAAGGAACCGTTGGTTGAATTGAATTTGAAATCTTCAAACAATAAAATCGCGACCTGTGAATCGTTGAAAATTAAGTCTATCGGGTATCCTTTTAAGTCTAAAGACTGAATCGTACTACCGTTAAGGTTTTTTAATTCTAATTCTCCGCTGATAGCGTTTAATACGAAAAGATTATCATTTATTCTGACACATTTTATTGGTCCCCGTCCTTCCACCGGATAGGATTCCATCGTGAGTTTTTTAATATTAAGCTGGTAAATTCGATCTTCGCCCGTTGAGGATATCCATACAATGTCACCTGAGATTACCGGGAAATTAGGGTATTTTCCAACGTTGAAGGTTTTAATCTTTCTGAATGTTTTTGTTGATATGATGTCTACGGTGGAGCTGAGATAATTCACCACACCAAGGTAATCATTTACGATGAACATATAAGACGGCCTTTTTCCGAGCTTCAATGTTTTTACGAGTTGTCCTTTTTTGTCGATGACGTAGAGACCGTGTTCGGTGTCATATTCGTTGGTGAGGAGGTTGTAATTGTAAAAGAGTGATACGAAGAAGTATTTGTCTTTAGCTACCATAGACAGAGCTGTTACGGGTAATTTCAGCGTTTTTACGGTTTTTCCTTTTTTTATGTCAACCATGAGAAATTTGTTATCGTAAGAAAGCACACCCAGTGTGTTTTCTAAAAATACACCTGTGATTAGCCGTTCGCCTGTAGATATGCGCTGCTTTATTTTCCATTCTCCGGGTTTTCCAGAGATGTCGATTATGATAATGCGGCCGCTATGAAAACCAAAGCAATACAGAGATTTGTTGTGATATATGATATCCTGGATTTTGTCTCTTTTTAGGTCGTCTATGTAGCGTATTGGTTCGAATTTTTCGTTCAGGACAAGAATTTCAGAGTCTCCCTTTACAAGAACAAGAAAATATTTTCCCGTTCTGTTTTCTACCTCCAATAATTTCATGGGAGCTGTTCCGATCGGGTAACGTTGAGTAACCTTTAATCCCAGAATAATGGGAGAGAGCATCAATAAAAAGGCAAAGAGAACAAAGATCGATTTTCTCATGGTTTTTTCACCAGGTATACCAGTAGTTTTTCTTTGAAAGTACCTGCCAATTTTAGGTCGGGTGTGTAAATGTCCAACCTTCTTCCGATCACCGAGCTTCCGGTGTCCTCAACAATGAAAAAGCCTTTGTTTGGTGCGTTGGCGAAGAACGGTATGTATATTATGGAACCGAGCGGAAGAATGTTTGGATCAGCGGCAACTGTACGATAAGCTTTTGCAAAGCTTCCGGTAGCTGTCATTTTGAAAGCCGGCGACGTTGGATTTCTGCCGTCATCCCATTCGGAATACATTGTGGCATCGAATTCACCAAGGTTTTTGAATATTAACTCAATGGGATTTATCGGGATGTCTTCTCTCCAGAATTCAAAGTGGAAGTTTCCGGGGCCTTCGGAGACAATTCCTATCTCCTGGCCTATCTTCACATGATCTCCCTTTGAAACATTTCTTTTTTTCAGGCGTGCGTAAACCGACTTTAATCCGTTGCCATGTTCTATAATCACCGTTTCACCGTAGAGTTCGTTAATTTTTCCAGCCATAAGGACTCGCCCCGGCAGAATAGCAGTAACCACGGTGTTTTCCGGAATGGTCAGATCTATTCCTGGATTGGCGTATCCCTTTTTATAACTGCCGAAAGGTGATTCAATTGCGTCCACAAGAATGGTGAAATCTCCCTCGAGGCCAAAGTGTGAGAGGAGTTTTTCACCTTCAAGAAGATTTTCCAGAGAAAGCGGAATCTTTATTTCATCTCCTACATGAATGATATTATTCTCTTTTATTTCCGGATTTGCGGCTTTGAGTTCCTCAACAGATAAATTATATGTCCTCGCAATATCCCAGAGCGTGTCCCCGGGCTTTACTATATAAACAATCTCCTTTGAAGGTTCACTATCTATATATTGCTGCTGGCCGATTCTGCTTCTTATGTCTGCCATTTCGGCCATGAAAAGTTCTAAGCTGACAACAGAGGTGGCTGTATTACTTTCTTGCTGTGAAAGCTGCTGAATTCTTTCCATGATATCTTTGTAAACAGTATTTTGTGTCTCTTCGAGGTTGGAAAGTCTATCTTTGATCTCCTTAATCTCTCTCTCATAAAACAAAGCTTGAATGGAACGATTTATAATCGAATCGAATTTTTTGTAGATATCTTTAATAACCATGGTTGTTTGCGTAGAATCACTTCCGGTGTTTTCTATCAGAAAACGTAGTTCTGCGAGTTCTTTTTGAATTTCTTGCAACTCGGTTGTACTGCCTATGCTTCCCAGACCTGACATGTACTGAAGCTGTTCGTTCAAGTTCTGAAGTTCTTTTTCAATGTTTGCGAGGCGTTTTTGCTCGTTTTCGATATTGTCCAGTTTCTTTTCAATGTAGGTCATTTCATCTACAAAATCACTTCTGGTGACCCACCAGAAGGAACAACCTGAAAGAAGGAAACTGATTATCAATAGAGCAAAGGGAAAAATAAGCATTCTTCGTATTTTCTTCATATCACACCCCCGGAATTTCAACTTCTTCGAGGGAGAGGATTTCAAAGATAATTCCTCTCTTTTCGAAATAATCCTGGAGTAAGGAAAGCCCTGAAGAGATATACTCATAATCACCGATTACTTCAATCACGAGTGGTGATATTCTGGTCGGTTTACCGTTGATAATCAACGAGGGCCCCACACATCGAATATAGCTAAAAGGAGTAATCCTCATCCCGTTGATAGCAATCTCGGTCAGGTTTAGAGCGTAAAGTTCATTGAGAACAGAAAGTATATCTTTATCGTGGAGTATTTCGCTTCCTCTTATTCCTGATTCGATTCTTATTCGTACACCCCTACCACTAGTTTTCTCGAAACGATTGTTTATACCAGGAGTATTTATTTTATTATAAATTTCTGTCATCTGATTATGCAGGAGCACCATCCCGATTAATATCAGAAGTTCTAAAATTACAAGAAGATAAAGAAAAATATTCCTCGGACTTTTCACAATTCAGCACCCAAATAGAAAAATAACGGCGGCAAAACGCCGCCGCGTTTCATTTAACCTTATCTTTCAGTTCTTTTCCAGGAATGAACTTTGGAACTTTGCCTCCGGGAATTTTAATCGGTTCCTTGGTTCTTGGATTTACTCCCTTCCTTGGTTTTCTTTTGACAACAGAGAACGTACCAAACCCGACGAGTCTCACAACTTCTCCACCTGCGAGTTTTTCCTCAATTATGTCTATGATTGCGTCGAGGATTTTGCCGGCGTCTTTCTTGGTCATATGGGTTCTCTCTGCAATGGCAGCAACAAGTTCCTTTTTGTTCATATAACCCCCCCTTAATCAGGATTCGCTCATATTCTATCACTTAGAGATTAAAATTCAAAATTAAATAGAGACACGGTTTTGATACGAGAGTCAGAGAGGGCCGCTACGCGGCGGAAGTACTGAGCAGCGCTCAGGAGGCTCACGACGTTGACGCTCACGAGGTTGAGGCTTGCGGACGCTGATAAAAGCCGAGAATCCGAGAATCCGAGAGTCCGAGAGTCCGAGAAAAAACATGACGCTTGCGATAAAAAACACGAGAGTCAGAGAGGGCCGCTACGCGGCGGAAGTGCTGAGCAGCGCTCAGGAGGCTCACGACGTTGACGCTCACGAGGTTGAGGCTTGCGGACGCTGATAAAAGCCGAGAATCCGAGAGTCCGAGAAAGCTGCTTCGCAACAGCTATGCTGAGCTTCGCTCAGGCTACGCTTTACTACGTAAAGGCTTTGCATTCCTGCGGAATGGCTCTGCGCCTGAGGCGGATAAGAGCCGAGTTGCGTGACTCGAGTAACGACTGTTGGTGGAGCGAGGAATGATGGGACGACGATTGATAGTACGACGCTTGCGAGGTTGAGGCTTGCGGACGCTGATAAAATCCGAGAATCCGAGAGTCCGAGAACCGGTAGCTGCTGTGCAGCGATCCGAATCCCTTTGGGATTGTCACGAACTCCTGATAAGAATCCGAGAAACCGAGAGTCCGAGAACCGATGTAGGAGTAAAATAAAGGCATAGACAAGAAACAGTCCCCATTTTCTTCAGTGCCCTGTAATAGATTTTTGCAGAGGGCAGAACATGTTCTGCCCCTACGACAAAAAACAACGATTTATTACTGCCTAACAAGTCCGGCTCATCATCCTGAACTTGATCCAGGATCCACAGATTTAACTTCGTGAATTTCGTACTCAAGGATTCTCGGTTATTGACCACGGCCGGAATGACATGCTGTACCTTATTTTGTCAGCACCGAAGGTGCTCCAAACATCCGAGAGCGAAGCTGATTCCAAGCACATTCCTTTTTTCCAACTCCGAAAGAGTTCGCATACCCTCAGAAAAACAGGAACAATCCTTGTTTTTCTGAGCTTACCGGATCTCGGCTCTCTACTTCTTGCTAGTCCCTTTGTAAGATATTGCATTTACAGGGCAAACTTCCTTACAGTTAAAGCACAGCAAACATTCGTTATTTATGATTTTTCTCTTTTTGTTGTCAAGGGTTATTACGGCGTCTGCGTTACAAACTTTTTGACATAGGCCGCATTTAATACACTTGTCTTCATCAACTTTAAGACCTAACTTCGCCGGTCTGGATAAGAGCGACAGTATGGTACCATAAGGACAAAAAACTTTATGCCAGAATTCTTCTTCAAAGAACAGAGTGATTACGACACCAGCAACTAAAATATAAAGCAACAAAGGAAGTTTGATGGCGAGAACTTTTACTGCAACCAGTAACCCGAGAAACAGGAAAAGAAAAGCATATCTAACTACGAGTTTTTTCATAATTTTCGGAGTTTTAAAACGCTTTATATGGAGTTTTTCATAGAGCCAGCCTATTGGCCTAAAAACTGTTTGAATCGGACAAACCCAGCCACAATAAAATCTACCAAAAAAGATTGAAAGGACTGCTAAGCCGCCAAAAATCAAGATCCATGACTGTAGGCTTTTTCCGATGAAAAGAAACAGGAAAACTAGGAATGCACCTATTTCGATGATAGTTCTCATAACTTTTGTAAAACTCAAAGCAATCCCTCCTGCATGCAGTTTTTTAGGGTTGTTTTTTAATTATAACTTGTGTAAGAGTGCGAATCAGTAACATTTGTTACATGAGAGAGTGAGGCTGTGATCATTAACGTTGTTGGTTGTGCAAAAAACACGAGAAACCGAGAGGGCCGCTGTGCGGCTGGTGAGCACGCTAGCGCCTGGGTAAGCCCGGCTGCGCCGGGGGTGAGCCTGACGAAGTCAGGGGTAAGCACTCCTTCGGAGTTGATTACAAATACGAGAGCGGATATAGGGTATAGTTTTTAGGGTATGGTTGTTTTCTCTAAACCCTAACACCTAGACCCTAAACCTCAGACCCTAGACCCTCTCTTTTGCTTTTTTTCAAAGCCGCAACGAAGTTGCGCAGAGCCGCTGCAAAGCAGCCTTTCGCTTTTTGATTTTTACGTACAACGCACAACGTACAACCAACAACGGGTTTTATCGCCGCGCAGCGGTTCGCGTCGCTCCATCAGCTGACAGCGTTGCAAGCCTCAGTTGTGCATTGGTTACCGGTTCTCGGATCTCGAACACCGGATCTCGGATTCTCGGTTTTTAAATCATCAATGAAAGAATTATCACTACTATACCGATGAGTTTGAAAGCGCCGATTTCTTCAGACAGGAATATGAAAGCGAGAAGAGTTGCAACCACCGGTTTGAGGTAAAACACTCTGCTTGCTGTTGAGGCTCCAATACGCTTGGCGGCGGCAAAAAATGTAAAGTATGCAATGCCGGTAACACCGATTCCAAGATGCAGAAGAATCAGCCAGCTCGAAAGATTTAGGGATGTAATTTTGAACTGGCCGAATAACATAAGGGTCGCTGAATACACAACACCGGAAAAAAAGGAAGAATAGGCGGTTGCTGTCAGCGCCCCGTGTTTTAACACATGAGGTTTAAGCAATAGGGTGTAAAGTGCGAAAGATATGGCGGAACCTATTCCGAAGAGAAAACCAGTAATTGTGTCTCCTTCAAGCATGCCGCTGATAAAAATCAGTATTCCTACAAATCCAAGAAATGTCCCGATGAATTTCCTTTTTGAAGGTTTTTCAGAGCCAAAAAAGGGAGCAAAAATGGTTACAAACAAAGGGTTAGTGGCAATTAATGTAGCCGCGGTAGAGGCGTTTCCAAATTTAACAGATAACTGAAGAAAGGTCATAGATACAATTGTGTTCAATGAACCTATCATTGTGAGTAAAATGATTTCTCTTGGCGGGAGTTTTTTTTCAATGAGGGGCATTAAAAATAATCCTCCAATGAAGAAACGAAAAGCTGTCATAAAGAACGGATCGATTTGTCCCATAAGCGGTTTTGAGACGATTTCCATGCTGGAGAAGAAAAGGAGTGTTATAGCAAGATATAGGGTTGACAAAATAGACACCATCCTGTCTTTTGTAGTCTGCTCTTTAAGTCAAATTATACCTGAATTTTATTGGAGTGTTTTTTTACCTGGTGAACTATTTTTTCTCAAAAGGAAATAAAAATTAGCTAATTTTTGTATAAAAATAGAAGTGTACGAATTTAGTGATATCAAGAAGAATTGCCAGCTGATATTCTGCAGAAAATTGGTAATCTGTATTACTAACAGCCCATAAATACCGGTAGTTGTTATGAGATATTCTGTAATAAAACTATGCGATAGTGGTATACTTTTAATGCCACATTCATTAAAAGGGGGTTTGTTTATGCGAAGGTTTTTGCTTGTCTTTGTTCTTTTGCTTATAGTTTCATTGCTCGTTGCTTCTGGTGTTAAGAACGTTATCTACATGATTGGTGACGGTATGGGAATTAACCATGTCCTTTTGACAAGTTATCTTGAGGGTAGGGAACTTTACATGCTTCAGGCTCCCTACACAGGGTTTGTCCTGACTTTTTCAGCAAACAGCAATGTTCCAGATTCAGCGGCTGCTGGAACAGCTCTGGCATGTGGTTATAAGACCAACAATGGGATGATAGGGATGCTTCCAGATGGAAAGGTGGTCACCAACATCGCTGAGATCGCGGCTCAGTATGGTATCAAGACAGGAATTGTTGCCACCTGCCGTATAACTCACGCTACACCTGCTGCTTTCTATGGGCACGTGAGTTCGAGAAGAGATGAAAATACACTAGCTGAGCAACTCGTAGATAGTTATTTGACAGTTGCTTTTGGTGGCGGTTGGAGACACTTCGTTCCAACGGGTGGTAAAAGGAAAGATGGGAAAGATCTTATAGCAATAGCTAAAGCTAATGGTTTTGACTACATCACGACAAAAACAGAGTTGTTGAATTACGATGGTGACAGGGTCCTTGGACTCTTTAGCTACAGCCATCTCAAAGCTGCTTCCGAGAGAACTGGAGAAGAACCAATGCTTCCGGAAATGGTTGAGAAAGCTCTCGAGATACTTTCAAAAGACGATTCTCCCTTCTTCCTGATGGTCGAAGGTTCTCAGATCGACTGGGAAGCCCACGGAAACGACGTTTACGGTCTATGGAAAGAAATCGTCGAATTCGACAATGCTGTGAAAGTCGCTCTTGATTTTGCAAAGGAACACCCGAATACACTCATCGTTATTACTGCAGACCATGAAACAGGCGGTCTCGGACTCTCCACAGGCGGATACACAATGAATCTCGAAAAGATAAGGAAGGATTACACAAAAACCGCTGATTGGATAGTTTCTAATTTCGGTGATTCCGATGAGGAACTCAAGGAAGCTGTCAAGACATACTTCAATGTTGAGCTCACCGATGAAGACCTTGCATATTACCATGAAGAAAAAGCCAAATCTTTCTACGGTGCAGGAAATGCTATCGGGAGAATCCTCAGCAACAAAGCCCAGATAGGCTGGACAACACATGACCACACAGGAGGAGCTGTCCCGATATTCGCCTTCGGTCCAGGTGCCGAACTCTTTAGTGGCGTTCATGACAACACCGAGATTCCAAATTTGATTGCTTATCTCCTTGGAATCGGTAAGGTCAGTGATGTTGAGTATGGTATTGAAGATGTCCCGTTGGTTGGTGGACATTGAAAATAATTGAAAGATTTTAGGGATTTAGCGCCCCGAGAAGGGGCGCTTTGTTTTGTATGTAATATATAATTGTTTTTAGGAATCATTCTCAGCTTTTCTAACAAAATGCAGAAAATTTTGGTGGTTTCCAAGGGGGATTTAAAATGAAAAAAACGCTTTCTTTATTTTTTTGTCTGTTTGTGTTTTCGCAGTTGTTCGGTGTTTTCTATGATATCGATGCTGTTTTCGAGCCCGAGGCACTTAGTATTTCGGGGACAGTAACGGTCGATACTGATGGAATAGAAACAAGGTTTTTGCTGCTTCCAAATCTTTCTTCAGAAGACAATCCTTTTATACACAGTTTGTTCGAGCAGGGAAAAAATAAGATGGAGATCCTTGGAGTTTATAACCCGGCTGGAGAACCTCTGAATTACAAACTGGAAACCTATCCGGCCACTCTTGTGGGAGCGGAGGAATTGAGGCGGAATTCGTTGCTAAAGGTTTTTACAAAGGAAAAAAGGATAATTATTTCGTTTAAAACGGTCTTTACTGAGAGTTTTCAGCCGGAAGAAGCAATGCTTGATGGTTTCTTTTTATGGCGGTTTGGCTGGTATCCGCTGCTTGTTGAAGATGTGACAGGATTTGCATTGCTGCCCCACTCATGGGATTTGAAGCTATCCCTCCCAAAAGGGTGGACGGCTGTTACCGGTGGAGAATACATAGAAGAGGGTCGTTGGAAGTCAAATGGGGATTATTTCTCCTGTCCTATTGCATTCGTTAATTCGGAAGATTACACTTCCATGACTGTTGATGGAAATGGTTTTACTGTGGAGGTTTATTATCGGAAAGGGCAGTTGGGAACGGCATCAACAATCGCGTTGAATGCCATAAGGGTTTTGCAACATCACATACCTCTTCTCGGGGATTTGAAGTACTCGACGATTCGTATTCTTCAGGATCCATACCCTGGGCTCTATGGAATCACCGCCGATGGGCTCGTTGTACTGGGGGATGGTTTTTTCACTACAGCTAATTTATGGGCCGATGGTTTGCTGGATCCAGTAGCTTTTTATGTTGTTGCACACGAGTTGACCCATCTCTGGTTTGGAATAGGTGCTGGCGTGGATTTTTTGAAGAGCAACTTTTTGAGCGAAGGTATGACGGATTACGTTGCCCATAGAACAATGTTTGATTTGTGTGAGAGGGACGATTATTTGAATTGGGATGCTCCAGATTTTATGTTGATTTTACTTTCTGAACTTGGAGTTCCCGATACTTTTTCGGAAGCTGACCAACTTTCGTTCCTGGATATGAAAAGAGCAGGGGTTAAGGCAAAAATAGCTGCAGCGGTTGACGAGATTCCGCTGAATTACCAGAGCTATGTTTATTATCAGAAGGCTAAAAGAGCCTTTTTTATGCTTGAGGATTATCTGGGAAAAGAAAAGCTTCTTGAGATTCTCAAAGATTATTACGAAAAATTCTCTGGAAAAACGGTTTATTCGGAACAATTTCTTAGTTATTTTTCTAACTATGTAGATCGGGAAATTCTTGAGGATCTCTTCTTAAATCCAGAAAATTTCGATCCGAAGGTTTATCCTGTCAGCGACGGGATACGGGTAGATCTTCAGGATAGGAAAGTTCCTGTAGAAATCCTTGTGGAAACTAATAATGGAAGCGAAAGTTTTATCACCACAGAATCAACTACTATAAAAGTTGGAAATCTGAAAGCCGTACACGTCGATCCCCATATGCACACTTTCGATATTGAAAGACACAACAATCACTGGCCACCTATTTTGAAGATGCCTGGTGAAAAAGAACCGAGTAACCTCGATGCTTATGAATTCAAAACAGATTCGAGTATAATGTTTCAATCAGATGGGCTCGAGGTGAGTTCAAACTTCATTTTTACCATGTTCCCTTATGTGAAAGTCGGACTGACTGCTGATTCAATTTACCTGTACGACGGTTCTATAGATAATCGTTACGGTGCTTTTCTGCAGTTCTCACCGAATAATTATGTTGCATTAGCTCTCTCCTATGACGAGTTAAATGGCTTTGGTGGCGAGTTGAGATTGGCTCTTCCTGAAAAACTCAATATAGGTGCTTCTGCACCCCTTTTGTCCCCGCGGCATAATCTGGTCGTTCAAGGGGGCTATGTTGATTCTGACAGTCATTATATAGATGTGTTGTATGATTTCAACAATGTTATAAAAAATGGCTTTGAAGTATCGTCTGAGTATTTTGCAGCTGTTCTATCAGGCGACTTCATCGATATACTGGGGATTTATGGTGGGTACGTTCCTGAGGTTGATTGGACTTTCACCCCGATCTTGTCTGTGATTTATCTTAAGGAACTTAACGAGAATGATTTCATAGATCCTTTTTATGATTTAGTTACGATGGAAGCAACATCAAACGAGGAGGATCCGTTATTTTCCCTGGTAGGTGGTACGGATGAGTTTTTAGAACTTTCGTTGGGGGTGTCGGTGGATCTTTTCAGTACGAGGAGAATGAATTTTTTAAACTTGTTCTCCATTGGTGGTGTGGGGATTTCGCTGGAAGCAGATTACAGGCGCTTTGAAGAGTATAGAACTATTGGTTTGCATGCGAGTTTTGTCCCGCTTTTGTACATTGTAGCTGATACACCTGTGAGGATACCGATAACTTTTTCGATACTTTATGAACCAAGTGAGGACATTTCTACTTTAGCTTTTAAAATAGGGATTTCTCCTGGAAACTCAATTTTCTATGGTCAGGTGATTGGCTGGTTGGCTTCTCCATTAATGATACAATATGACAAAATGATGAAATATTGAGCTCTAGGGGGGAACTCGGTTGAAAAAAATAGCGCTGGTTTTTGGTACGCGGCCTGAGGCGATAAAAATGGCACCGGTTTATCTTGCTTTGAATGGTTCTCCATTGCAACCTGTAGTTATCGCCACGGCCCAGCACAGAGAAATGCTCGATCAGGTGCTCGAATTGTTTGGTATAACACCGGATTACGATCTGAATATCATGAAAGAAAGGCAGAGCCTTTCAGATTTGACATCGAGACTTACTAAAGCTCTGGAAGATATATATAAGAATGAGAAATTTGCTGCCACGCTCGTTCAGGGAGACACAACCACTACCTTTGTGGGTGCTCTGGTATCCTTTTATCACAAAGTCCCTGTGGGGCATGTGGAAGCCGGATTAAGAACCAATGATATTTACAATCCTTTCCCTGAAGAGGTAAACAGAAGACTTGTTAGCGTTATAGCCACCTATCATTATCCTCCCACCGAACAAGCGAGGAAGAATCTTCTAGCAGCCGGGATTTCGGAGAAAAACATGCTGGTCACTGGTAACACAGTGATAGATGCCCTTTTATGGACTACAAAAAATAAGAGCCTTGAAGCCAGGAGAATTCGTGAATCTCTTGGTTTGGAAGATGAGAGTTATATACTCATGACCATGCACAGGCGTGAAAATTGGGGAGAACCTATGAGGGAGGTTATGAAAGCCATCAAAAAGATTCTTTCTGAGAAGAAGGACCTGAAGCTCGTTTTTCCAGTCCATTTGAACCCGGTTGTTAGAGAAGTAGTTTATGAAGAATTGGGAGAGTATCCCCGGGTTTTACTTACAGAACCACTTGATTATTTGCCTTTTGTTTCCTTGATGGAAAAAGCTAAGCTTATTCTTACCGATTCTGGAGGGATACAGGAAGAGGCTCCTGCTCTTGGAAAACCCACATTGGTTTTGAGAAGCGAAACGGAAAGACCGGAAGCTTTAGAAGCCGGAACAGCAAAACTTGTGGGTACATCAGCGGAGAAAATAGTCGAAGAAACGCTCAAGCTTCTGAATTCGACTGAAGAATACGAGAAAATGGCGAAATCTGTGAATCCTTTTGGCGATGGGAAGGCTTCCGAGAGAATAGTTACACACCTTATCGAGGCTTTCGGAGCGTGATATAGTGTCAGGTGAAATAATGGTGGAAACAATTGTTTTGATCATTCTTATTGTACAAGCAGTGCTGATGATTCCTATCAGTATCCTTTTTGTCGTGTTCAACAGACGCTCTAAAGATATAATACCAGCCTGGGATTTCTTCTGGATTTCTTACGCTGCGAATCGTATTATCGCCATCTATAAGTATTTGAAAGGCTACAATATAATAATAGCGCTGTCGGAGAGTATTTCGTATAGCCTTCAAATTTGGGCTTTACTCGTGGTTATAAAATTTTACTCAGATGATACGAAGAAATATAATACTTTCTTCTATCTACCGATTCCAGCAATGGTTATTCTGAAATTTCTTGGTGTTTACAATTGGTATTATCAGGCTTTGGGGTTTGTATTGCTGGGAATTGTTATGGCCTGGGTTGGATTGGTTCTAATAAAATCGAAAAAAATGCAAACAAAATTTGGTCGAATCTTAAGCTGGGTTGTTTTCTTTTCAGGGATTCAAACTGCTCTGTACATTTTCTCAAGAAATACAGTATTTGCCCTGATAAGATACCCAATAAACATTCTATTGGCGTTCTTGATCTTTATTTACTATCTTCTATACAGAATCGATGATGAAGTAAATAAACGTGTTAGTACCGAGCAGATGCTGAACAACATGGCTGAAAATATCTCAGACCACCTTGCATTGAGAATAAACGAACGCGGAGAAATTCTTTACTCTACCCCCTCTATGAATAACTTTGTGAGTTCAACGAAGGAACTTTCCAGGTTTCTAAGGGGCTTTGATGAGGATGACAGGAAAAAGTTTCTTACAACCTTTGAAGATTCCTTGTTTTTTGGAAGACAAGGTGAATTAGATCTTTCCATAAAACCGGAAGGGAGCTCTTTTGAGAAGAGATTCCTGGTTAAGTTTTATCCTACAAAGTATCTCGGAACAAAGGTTGTAGATGTATTTTTTCTGGATATAACAGAACAGTTAAGACGAGAGAATTTTTTGAAGAAGCAAAAGGAAGAAGCTGAATTACTCAATAAATCACAAGCGGCTTTCTTTTCCAATATATCTCACGAACTTCGAACGCCGCTTACGATTATTCTTGGTTATTCAGAAATGCTCTATGAGATAGTTGGACCTGCGGAAAGAAGAATGGTTTCTATGATCGCTGATTCGGCGAATTACCTTCTCAAACTGGTAAACGATATACTGGATATCTCAAAAATCACTTCCCGCGCTGTAAAGGTTGAACCTGAAAGTGTGAACATAAAGCTTCTCGTAAACAATATTCTCGAACAATTTAATAGTCTGGTGGAGAAAAAGGGTATCAAATTAGAATCTAAATTGATGATTTGCAGGGAAAACTTTGTAACAGACAAAACAAAGTTGCAGAGGATTCTCACAAATCTTATAGGTAACGCTATAAAATTCACTAATGAAGGAGTCGTCAGGGTCCTGGTCAAAGAAGAGGGAAGTAATGTGTTCCTTTTTGCCGTAGAGGATACTGGAATAGGTATAAAGAAAGAATATCAGGATAAGGTATTCGAACGCTTTGTCCAAATTAAAGATGATAGGTCCCGTGTAAAGTTCAAAAAAGGTACCGGGCTCGGATTACCTCTAACCAAGGAGTTAGTGCAGTTGCTCGGCGGGAGGATCTGGCTGCAATCTGAATATGGGAAAGGAACCACAGTATATTTTACTCTTAAAGAGTTGAACCACTCCGAAGAGAAGCAAAAAGGTGATAAAAATGGATGATGAATTTGAGGCGCTTTTTCAGGAACTGCAGAATGAGAGGGCATGTCCTGAATGTGTTAAGTGTGGATATTGCTGTAAAAACACTCCCTGTTATTGTGGAGAGTGGGATGGGAGTAACAGTCAATGTAAATACCTTACGGAAGATAATCTGTGTTCTAAATATCAAGAAATAGTGGAATACGAAGAAAGCTTGAATCTGAGGGTGAGATTGTTCGGGTCAGGATGTTGCCTGAATTTCCTGAATCCTGACAGGTTGAGAATACTGAATGGTTCGAAGCATTGAATTGGTCTTAGAATAATATCGAAAAACAATAGATACTCGCGAGGCGGAAGTGCTGGACTACGTCCAGGAGGCTCACGACGTTGACGCTCACGAGGTTGAGGCTTGCGGACGCTGATAAAAGCCGAGAATCCGAGATCCGAGAATCCGAGAATTCGAGAGTCCGAGAAAAAACATGACGCTTGCGATAAAAAACACGAGAATCCGAGAGGGCCGCTACGCGGCGGAAGTGCTGAGCTGCGCTCAGGAGGCTCACGACGTTGACGCTTGCAGACGCTGATAAAAAGCCGAGAACCGAGAACCGGGATTCGAGATCCGGGATTAGAAATTAAATGCGAGATTGGATGTTGGAGACTGGATTTTAGATAAAGATCTGGTCTAGGGTTTAGAAAAAGAGACGTACAACGTACAACCAAAACGAGAATAGGTGTTTGAGATCCAAGAAAGCTTCAAAGATGGAACGTATGCCAAATAAGCCGGAGAAGAGTACGAAAAAGGACTTGAAAAGTCCACTATAAAGGCAGAGTAGAACTAATTGTTGAAAAAGACAAGAAAGCAGGGGAAATCTTATGATAAAGTTTGGTACAGGCGGTTGGAGAGGGATTATAGCCGAAGATTTTACCTTCGATAATGTCAGAAAAGTGGCGAAAGCCCTGAGCATCTATTACAAAAAGAATTTTAAGAGTCTAAAACCTGTGATTGTTGGGCACGATTTGAGATTTTTATCCGGGAGGTTTTCCCGAGCTTTTTCAGAAATTCTTGCAGAAGAAGGTATAAAAGTATATTTTGTTGAGGATGCCTCTCCAACTCCGATGATAATGTATGGAGTTGAAAAATTATCTCTGGATTTTGGTGTGATGATCACCGCTTCGCACAATCCGCACGAATACAATGGAATCAAAATCATCGTGGAAAAGGGGAAGGATGCCCCAGTGACTGTTACTGATGAACTTGAAAGAATCGCCAATAGCATAGATGGTAAATTGGCGCGTAGAAACTTCTTCGAATATATAAATGAAGAAAAAATCGTTTACTATGAAAATAAAAATGAGTATATAGATTCTTTGTTAGCTTTTATCGATACGGGATGTATAAAAAACAGGTCTTTCAAAATACTTTTTAACCCGATGTACGGTGTTTCCAAAGATATAATGCTTATGTGCTTAGCTTCGTTAAGATGTTATGTAGATCTGATGAACGCTTATAGAGACACCATGTTTGGTCTCAAATTACCATCTCCTGAAAGAAAAAGCCTTCTGGATATGGAATACAAAATGAAGGAAAAAAAGTATGATATGGGTATAGCGACAGACGGTGATTCTGACAGGATAGGAATTTACGATGAGAACGGTAATTATATAGACGCGAACAAGATACTGGTATTGCTGTACTATTATCTGTTGAAGTACAAAGGAATGAAGGGAGGAGTTGTTAGAAATCTCACCACGACACACACTCTCGACAAGATTGCAGAAAAATTCGGTGAGAGAGCCTTTGAAGTACCCGTTGGGTTCAAGTATATATCCGAGAAGATGGAAGAATACGATCTCTTGCTTGGTGGGGAGAGCAGTGGTGGCTTAAAGATAAGAGGTCATGTGAACGGAAAAGATGGAATACTTGCAGCTCTTTTGATGGTAGAAATGGTGTGCAAAACCGGGAAAACAATAGGAGCGCTATTGAAAGAGATCGAGGATGAGTTCGGAAAGAAATACTTTAAGATGGAAAATATAAAGATAACTAACAAGGAACTACTGAAAAAGCGGTTTTTCGAAGATAAATATGTACCTGAAATAGGAAAGAAAGTAAAGAGGATCTCCTATATGGATGGGTTGAAGATATACTATGATGACGATACATGGCTCTCAATAAGATTTTCAGGAACTGAACCTGTGCTTAGAATAACCTGTGAAATGAATTCGGAAGATGAAGCAGCGAATGTGATAGAACGTATTATTTCTGTCATGAGGTGATTTGATGATCGAGTATCTCGTAATTCTCGCCGCCGGGAAAGGGACCCGCTTAAAGGCATCGACTTCAAAACCCCTTGTGAAAATCAACGATAAGAGTTTGATTGAATATGTTATTGGTAACGCAAAGGAGTTCGTGGACAGGATTTATATAGTTGCCGGTAACCACAATAAAGATGAATTAAGAGAGCACCTGGGAGATGGGTATGAATACTGTCTTCAGAAGGAACAGCTTGGAACTGCCCATGCCTTTAAGTGCGCGCTTAACAGCATAAAGAGCGATTCTGGAAATGTCATGCTTTTGTATGCTGATACGCCTTTAATAAATAAAGAAACGATAAAGAACATCGCCGATGTTCACCTGGTTCAAAAAAATGACATTACCTTTCTCACTGCTGAAACGAATACCTGGTTCCCGTACGCGAGTGTGTTGAGAGACGAGAGAGGGAACTTAATAAAAATAGACGAGACTTATGATTCGTCAAAATTGAAAACAAAAGAATATGCGATAGGCGCATACGTTTTCGGTTTGAGGTATGCGAAGAAGTATTCAGAAAATTTGCACCTTTATGGCAGGAAGGAATTTTATATAGATCAGGTAATAAATGAAGCCATAAAAAATGGTGACAAAGTGGGTGCCTATAAGATTAAAGACGATACCCAGATAAGAGGAATAAACACCCCTGAAGATCTTGAATTTGCTAGAAGGCTGTTGGGCAAAGCAGACTGATAGTCATTGATCCTTGAATAAAAAAGGGAGCTATCGTGAATGACAGATAACTCCCTTTCTTATTTTTGAGGGAAATTATTCGAGTACTACCATCACCTGTCCCGCTTCTACGTTGTCACCTTTGTTTACTTTTACCTCTTTAACGACGCCATCGAATTCAGACAGGATGTTATTCTCCATTTTCATAGCTTCCATTACGACCACAGTGTCTCCAGCTTTAACATGGGTTCCCGGTGATACGAGTATTTCGAGTATTACTCCGGACATTGGGGCGATTATGCTATGGCCTTCGGATTGAGCCGGTTGTGGTTTGGTTTCTTTTTGAGGTTTGGGCTTAGTTTCTTCTTTTCTGAGAGGCTGAGATACAACCTTAGATGGTGCTGGTGACGGCGCAGAAGTTTGAACCTTTGTGGCTTCTGAAGACAGTTCTTCGACTTCAACGATGTATTCTTTCCCGTTAACTTTTACCCTGAATTTTCTCAGCATTTCTTGCTCCTCCTTGGTTTCCATTGTGTCATTGGTTTTCTGCTTTTCCAGCTGGACCGGAGTTTCCTTGATGGTTTAATGGATCTAATAATGAATCTGTCGCTTTCGATGATAGTAGTGATTGCAGCTGTGATGGCAGCAACAAGCTCTTCTGGCTGTTCTGATTTCATGATTCTTTCTCTTTCATACTTCATTTCTTCTGGACTAACCTTGTAGCTTTCCCTGAGCATAGGCCTGGATTTTTTTGCCGGGGAAAGAATCTTGCCCATGCTAACAAAAAAGACGTACAGTATTACAAAGGTTAGGAAAACTACCGAGAGGCCTATCAGGGTAACCTGACCTACTGTCAAATCCACAAAATGTCACTCCTCACAGGGGAATGTTTCCATGCTTTTTCGTTGGCCTTCCTTCAACCTTGCTATCTAAAATCTCCAGTGCTCTGGCAATTTTTAGTCTTGTATCCGCTGGATCTATTACTTCTTCTATGTATCCCCTCGCAGCAGCCGTATAGGGATTTGCAAACATTTCTTTGTATTCTTCTATCCTTTCTTTACGTACTTTTTCGGAATCTTCGGCTGCCTGGATCTCTTTTCTGAATATGATGTTTGCCGCACCCTCCGGTCCCATGACCGCTATCTCAGCTCCGGGCCAGGCAAAGACCATATCGGCTCCAAGATGCTGACTTCCCATTGCTATATAAGCGCCGCCATAAGCCTTTCTGATGATGGTTGTAATTTTCGGGACGGTTGCTTCACTGTAAGCGTAAAGAAGCTTGGCACCGTGTCTGATGATGCCGCCGTGTTCCTGGGAAATGCCGGGAAGGAATCCTGGAGTGTCAACGAATGTGATTATTGGGATGTTGAAAGCATCGAGGAATCGTATAAATCTTGCTGCTTTATCGGAAGAGTCGATGTCCAGCACGCCAGCATAAACAGAAGGTTGATTGGCGATAATTCCGACAGAACGGCCAGCGATCCTGGCAAATCCTATCACTATATTTTTTGCGTAGTGTTTGTGGACTTCAAGGAATTCGCCGTTATCTACAACGAGTTCTATTACTTTTTTTACATCGTAAGCTTGTTTTGGATTCTCTGGCACGATTTCTCTTAGTTCCGGTACTTGCGAGACTGACATTGGTTCGGTAATTTCAGGTTCTTCTGAATTGTTCTGCGGAATGTAGGAAATAAGTTTCCTGACGAGCTGCATGGCGTCGCTATCGGTCTCAGTTATGAAGTGAGCAACACCGCTTTTGCTGTTGTGGATCATGGCACCACCGAGTCCATTTTTGTCTATATCTTCGCCGGTAACCGCTTTGATAACCTGTGGACCGGTGATAAACATCTGGGATATCTGATTAACCATTATTATGAAATCTGTGATTGCAGGAGAGTAAACCGCTCCACCGGCGCAGGGACCGGCAATTACGGTTATCTGTGGTATGACACCAGAAGCAAGGGTGTTTCGATAGAATATACCGCCGTAACCATACAGGGAATCGACGCCTTCCTGAATACGGGCACCACCAGAATCGTTTATCCCGATTATCGGGATTCCCAGCTTAATGGCGAGATCCTGGATCTTCATGATTTTTTTCGCATGCATTTCACCAAGAGAACCACCTTGAACTGTGAAATCCTGTGAAAAAACAGCGACTTTTCTGCCGTTTATTTCACCAATTCCGGTAACAACACCATCTGCCGGGAAATCTTTTTTATCAAGTCCAAAGAAGGTTGAACGGTGTTTGACGAATTTATCGATTTCTTCAAAGCTTCCAGGATCGCACAGCAATTCTATTCGTTCCCTGGCGGTAAGTTTTCCCTGAGCATGCTGTTTCTCTATTCTCTCTTTTCCACCGCCAAGGGTTATTTTTTCATCTAGCTTTTTGAACTTCTCGAGTTTTTCGTTCAACTCATCACCCCCCATTAGTGTTGACCTTCTACCATTTCTATGAGAACACCGCCGGTGGTTTTTGGGTGCAGGAAGATTACTTTTGTTCCACCGGCACCCGGCTGAGGTTCATCGCTGAGAGGTTTAAAACCACCGTTTTTAGCCTTTTCGAGTGCTTCATTGATGTTATCGACGTGATAAGCTATATGATGGATGCCTTCACCCTTTTTTTCAAGGAATTTCGATATTTGACTTTTCTCATTCAAAGGTTCTAGTAATTCTATTCTCGTGGTTCCAACTTTTAAGAATGCAACCTTTAGCCCCCTTTCCGGTAGTTCTTCTATTCCTCCAAATTCCAATCCGAGGAAGTCCCTGTAAAGCGGAAGTTTTTCGTCTATTGAGCGAACAACGATACCGATATGGTCGATACGATCGATTTTCAAGCTTCTTCCCCCCTATCGAAGTTTTTGATGAATTCCAACAAAGTGTCCAGTTTTTCATCTTCCAGGAATCTTTCCTGTATGATTTCACAGATACTGTTGAGTTTATGAAAACGCTCTCTGTGTGCACGTTTTTTGTGTATCAAACCGGTTTCAATGAGTTTGGACAGTTCCTTTTCCACCAGTGCACACAATTTGTCAACATTCTTGCCGCTAACCGCGTTTGTGAGGATGACCTCTTTTTTTCTGTCGGAAAATGCTAGCATCGCCTTTATTTTGTTTACAAGACTCGCGGCGCCGTCAACGTCCATTTTGTTGACGACGTAGATGTCACCGATTTCCATTATACCTGCTTTTAGCATTTGTATCTCGTCGCCGATTCCGGGTGCGAGTATCAACAAAACTATATCGGCTAGGTTGACAATATCGGTTTCTGATTGGCCGGCTCCAACGGTCTCAACGATTATCTTTTCAAAGCCGCATTTTCCCAGCAATTTTACAGCATCGTATATGGCAGGGCTCAACCCTCCGACTTTTCCTCTACTCGCCATGGAGCGCACAAAGATTTTATCATTTTCCAGGGCATGCCTCATTCGTATCCGGTCGCCCAGAATGGCACCCCCGGTGAACGGGCTGGAAGGGTCGATGGCTATTACGGCCACCGAATGATCGCTGGAAAGTTCTGTGGCTAATCTATCTACCAGAGTGGATTTCCCTGCACCTGGACTGCCAGTAACCCCTATAACATGATATTCTCTTTCAGGAAGAGAATCTATCAGTTCCTTTCCAGCTATTGGATCCCTTTCGACGGTGGTAAGTGCTTTAGAGATCCAGAGTGGGTCTTTCGACAGCAATTTCTCTATCTTCATTTTTTCATCGCAGCCTTAATTCTTTCTATGATATTTGCTAATGGGGTACCGGGACCAAAGACCTCGTATATGCCCATTTTTTTGAGTTCTTTTGCATCATCTTCCGGTATTATTCCACCAACGAAGATTGGTTTGGATTCTATCCCGGCTTCTTTCATCAATTTCAGGACTTTTTCGCAAAGCCGCATATGGGCTCCTGAAAGTATAGATAATCCTATGATATCAACATCCTCCTGCAACGCGTCTTTGACGATTTTCTCTGGTGATTGCCTGAGGCCTGTATAAATAACCTCCATTCCGGCATCTCTCAAAGCCATAGCAACAACTTTCGCACCTCTATCATGTCCATCGAGTCCCGGTTTTGCTATTAACACTTTTATCTTCTTATCCATTTCTACCACCTCGCAATTTGAATAAGTTTCAGAGGATAACAGCTTCCGTGTATTCGCCGAAGACATCTCTCAAAACATTCGAAATTTCACCGATGGTCGCGTAGGCTTTTACGGCATTAAGAATATAAGGCATCAGGTTTTCGTTACCCATGGCCGCGTTTTTCAATTCTTTCAGGGTTTTCTCCACCTTTATGTTATCACGCTTTTCCCTGAGAGCACGTACTCTTGCTTTCTGTTTTTCTTCAAGTTCTTCATCGACTTTGAGAATCTTCTTTGGTGTGGTTTCTTCTCCGGTAAATTTGTTGACTCCAACGATCACTTTCGATCCTTCTTCAATTTCTAGCTGATATTTGTATGCTGTATTCAATATTTCTTTTTGGATGTAACCTTCTTCGATCGCTCTAACCATTCCACCGAGTTCATCTATCCTTTTTATGTATTCGGTAGCTCTCTTTTCAATTTCGCTCGTCAAATGCTCTATGTAATATGAACCGCCAAGCGGGTCGACAACATCAGCGACACCTGTTTCATGGGCTATTATCTGCTGTGTTCTAAGAGCTATCGTAACAGATTCTTCAGTTGGAAGCCCCAGAGCTTCGTCGTAAGAATTCGTATGGAGTGACTGGGTGCCTCCGAGAACCGCGGCAAGTGCCTGGAAAGCGACCCTGACAATATTGTTCATCGGCTGTTGAGCGGTTAACGTTGACCCTCCCGTTTGAGTATGGAACCTCAACATGAGGGCCTTTTTATCGGTTACACCAAAGCGTTCCCGCATGATCTTACTCCAGAGTTTTCGCGCGGCTCTGAACTTCGCTATTTCTTCCAGGAAGTTGTTGTGAGCGTTGAAGAAGAAAGACAATCTCTTACCGAAGACATTGGGATCAAGGCCGGCTTTCACGGCAGCTTCAACGTAGGCTATACCATCTGCTAGTGTGAAAGCAACCTCCTGGACGGCATCTGCGCCGGCTTCACGTATGTGGTAACCGCTGATACTGATTGTGTTGAATTTGGGTAGGTGTTTCGAACAGTATTCGAAGATGTTTGTGATTATTCTCATCGAAGGTTCTGGCGGGAAAATGTACGTCCCTCTGGCGATGTATTCTTTTAGGATGTCGTTTTGTATCGTTCCTCGCAGTTTATCGGAGGAGACGCCCTGTTTTTCGGCAACTGCTATGTACATTGCGAGTAAAATGGCAGCCGTTGAGTTTATCGTCATGGAGGTACTTACCTGATCCAGAGGAATTCCGTCAAAAAGGACCTCCATGTCTTCCAGTGAATCTATTGCAACTCCGACTTTTCCTATTTCGCCCTCTGCCATGGGATCATCTGAGTCGTATCCTATCTGAGTTGGGAGATCGAAGGCAACTGAAAGCCCCGTTTGTCCCTGTGATAGAAGGTATTTGTAACGTTTGTTGGATTCTTCGGCGGTTCCAAAACCGGCGTACTGTCTCATCGTCCAGAAACGACCGCGGTACATGGTTGGTTGTACTCCTCTTGTGAAGGGGTATTCGCCAGGGAATCCAAGATCATGTTCGTAATCCAGTTCAGCGATATCTAACGGCGTATAAAGCCTTTCAATCTCTTTACCAAAGGAGGTTTCGAATCGTTCTTTTCTCTCCGGGTATTTCTGAATAACTTTTTCAACGATAGTCTTTTCCCAGTTTTCTTTCAAGGTTTCAAGGTGCTTTTTCTCTTCAGGATTCAAGGACATCATCATCCCCCCAATTTTTTTCGGAGTTTCTCACTTCAAAACTAAATCAAAAAAGCTATTTAGTCAACAGCTATTGGGAAAAGATAGGAACGGATAGATGATTTTAGAGTGTTTTTCTTTCGAGAACGAAGAATCCGAGAACTGAGAGGGCCGCTACGCGGCGGAAGTGCTGAGCTGCGCTCAGGAGGCTCACGACGTTGAGGCTTGCAAACGCTGATTAGAAGCCGAGAATCGAGATAGCCGCTGCGCGGCGCTCCGAATCCCTTCGGGATTGTTACGACCGGCTGCGCCGGTGTTACGAACTCCTGTGGAGTTGCCTCCGTAATCACCCCCTAAAGAAATAGGACAAGAGATAACGAAGTGATAGTATGAAAGAAAAGGGGGCGAAGGGATGAGAGGCAGAGCACAATATTCAATGGAATTGAAGCTAAAAGTGGTAAAGGAATACGAAGAGGGTCACAAAAACACAAGAGAAATCAGGGAAGAATACGGGATACCGGATTCTACATTATGGGGTTGGATAAACAAATACAGAGCGGAGGGAGAAAGTGCTTTTGAACAGAAACTCAGAGCTGGAGATTTCATTGTTGATCCAACGAAGATACCACCTGTTCTGTACAAAGAGATAGGGCTCGACAAGATAAAGAAAGACCCAAAAGAGCTAAAAGGGGTTCTCAACGAAATCGAGAAATACAAACTCATAATAGCAGAGAAAGAATTGGAAATAAGGTTGCTAAAAGAAGCTCTAAAAAAAACTGGAAAAGGCTAGCAGTTGAACTTTTCGCTGAAACATATATGGGTTATGGTTTTTCAACCTCTTATCTTTAGAGAATCTTTGGAATAACCAGAAGCAGTTACTATCGCAGGAAGAAACCCGTGTTCTTTCTCAAAAAGACAAAACCAGGTAGAAGGCGCAATTACTGTCTAAAGACAAACGGTGAAAAGTTCGAAGATAAAGAGCTTGAAAAACTACTCAAAGGCATATACAGCAGAGTGAATCCATATGAACCTGAGTATTATCTGAAAGTATTAGGAAGCAAGAAGCTCAGC
>NZ_JGCK01000015.1:0-126824 GCF_001639905.1 Kosmotoga sp. DU53
AAGGGAATTCGTAAGAAACAACGAATTCAAGAATCTTGAAGACTTGTGTGAAAAACTAAAGGTATATCTGTCTTTTTACAACAACCTGAGACCTCATGGGTCATTGAAATACCAAACACCAAGATACTATACTGAATTCTCCAGCCAAAACGAGCCTGTGTACGTAAATCCTTGATGTTGGTCTGCTTTTGTCCAATATTTGGGGGTCAAGCCGACTTTTTGAAAACAGCTGGTCTAGGGGTTAGAAAAACGAACGCACAACGTACAACCAACAACAATGAAATCCGAGAAAGCTGTTTTGCAGCGGTGATACGAATCCCTTCGGGATTGGAACGACCGACTGCGGCGGTGGGGCGAACTCCTTCGTAGTTGATTCGAACTGCTTCGCAGTTGTAGCTACCGGCTACACCGGTGATTTGCGCCTTCGGCGGATAAAAACCCGGGATTCGAGACCCGAGATTCGAGAAGTTAAGATCCGGAGATCCTGAATCGAGCTCAGGATGACAAGTTGGCTTTTGTAAAATCTGTTTTATCAGTTTTTTCAACTGCGAAGCAGTTCGGAACAACCACGTAGTGGTTCGAAACAACTCTGAAAGAGTTCGCAACAACCGCTTGCAGTTCGCATCGTTCACCATCTGACAGCGTTGCAAGCCTCCGGAGCGCAGCTCCGCACATCATTGCCAAAGGCAATTCCGGTATTATTCCTCAAAAAGCTCTATCGCTTTTTTCACCTTTTCTTTCGTTAGTTCCACAACATCCTCTTTGCTGTTCTCGCTTAAAGGACATGGAGTGAGGTTACTCAGAAGATTTTGGAGATAAGAGAACGGGCGACTGACAAAATCCGGTGGAAAACAATTGAGGTTCTGCGCCAATTTAACGAAGAAACTATCGGCATCGTAACCTCTGATATAAAAAGCGTACTTACCTTCTTGAAGAAGTTTTTCTTGAACGTGCTTGGGAGGCTCGCTGTCTTTATAACCTACCCAGTAAAGCCTGTAATCAAAACGCGGGAATTTTGCCAGATGATCAAAAACAGGATCGTTTCTACCACTGTATCCCACAACGATCCACATTCTTCCCCGTGCCGTATCCATTATGGCCGGTTCTATACGTTTAACATGTTCCTCAAACTCTTTCTCGGTATTGATAAGCTCAAATCCGGTCCGCTGCCCGTGAAGATAGAAAACCGCTTTATCCGGGATGAAGTCCGGTTTGAAGTTTGCACTTGTAGTGAGATCATATACGGCAGGAAATTCCCCGAGAAGAGCACAGGCCCGAATTACAAGTGAGTCAAAATTAGTTGTAAGGATTCTGTCAACATAACCTGATTTCATAAGCTGCGCTATTACAATATGCGCCCAATTTACTTTCGTTTCATCGGTAAAATTGGCTATAAGATCCCTACGCTCGCCAGGAGCTAGCTGGCTCATACATTTGGAATACGTTTTTTTCGGGGCCCTTTCGTAGTCCAAAGGCCGGGTCTCCTTTATCATATCTACAACCTTGGCTGCTGTCGGAACACCGGCCTGAGCAGAACACCCTGTACCTATCAAGAGAGCAGTTTTTCGACCATGTATTTTCGCGTTTCTTAAGGATTCCACTACATCATCTATTTCTCTTTCAAAAATCATAAGCTTAAGAGCCTCCATTTCTTTGACTAACTATCCTATATTCTCTGGATTATATCATGTTCTATTTTTGGTCAGGAAATCCATTTCCGTCCTCAATAAGAATAAGTGGTTACCGTTGCACCTGAAGAATCGTAGAGATAAGCAGTATCTCCATCGTTGTTCCATACATATTGCCCTGTCCACTTCAAATTATTTTCTCCTTCTGGCATCGGCGAGCTGGCGGTAACGTGGGAATAGACCCTGACTTCTTCACCCGGCTCAAGCACGAAATTAGGAAATGTGAAAATATGGTTGGCTATATCTTTCAACTTCCACCCAAGAAGATTCACAGAGAGTGTTCCGAGATTTTTTATATGAACCACTTCAGGATTTGCGGCGTATTCAATGTTTGTGATCTCAACATCTGCTTCTAGAGTCCCGCCACCTATCGAGATCACGTAGCTATAGTAGATGTTTTCAGGATCTTCTGAGTAAGACGGACTTCCCGACAATACTGTTGGTGAGCTCAACGGAACGTAGTCCTGGGAAACGTCAGGTAGTATGGTTTTGAGCGTATCGTAGTCAACATCTTTGCCAGTATAATATACAACTACCAACCATGTCCCATTACTTACTTCATATGCCACTCCATAATTGTCCGGAATATTCCTTCCAATCTCATCAATTGATAATGGGGGAACGTTATCCACCAATATCTTATTTTCAAAACCAATGGAAAGATTCTTCAGGTTCCGGGCAACCTGAACAGCCTTTGCTTTTCTTATAGAATTCATCGCTGGTGGAATCAGTGCAGCAACTAAAACAGCAATAATAGCAAGAACAATTAACAGCTCAACAAGTGTGAATCCTTTTTTGTACAACATAAATAGGCCTCCTAATTTTAATGATGCAAGGCCATGCCATAATGTAGCGTATTTTGTAACTTTTCTTGATTATATTATAAAAAAGCCCGACATCTGTCGGGCTTTTCAGTTAATTTGGCTTGTATTAAGTTTTTCATTAAAATTACTGTTCATCTCAGAACCTCAGGAAGCTCATCAACGGTCTCCATTCCATCATTTCCAGTAATGATTTTGTATCCCTCATAGATGAACCGAACTTTATCTCCAAGCTTTAGTACATCAGCAATCCAAAAATCCCTGGAAAACAGATGGAAATACGCATCGCTGAAGGATTTGATGTGAACTTCCAGCCCTTTGTACTCTTCAAACCCTTCCTGAGTCCAAATGCCATCGTACTTTGCAAATAGTTTATCACCGACATACTGACGATTTTCTTCCCCTGCAATAATGATATCCTCTTTCATTTCAGATACAGCTTTCGAAGCGAGAATATCGCCAACTTCAACATAATTAATGACTCCACCCAATGGTGCTACCAGTGTTGGCATAACCGATTTATTTCCGGTACGAATCGGGACATTGTAATCAGCAGCCATTTCGCTCTCGGGATCTATGAGATAAGAAGTGAATTCATTGATTATGTTGTATTTCTTTGATAAATTGATTATTTCTTGCCTTATCTCTTCGCGCTGTGCTGGGGTCAGGGTTTCATCATACCTGTAGATATTCGCCAGTTCACTAATGCGCTTTTGTGCCCATAAAGTAGCAATGAACGGGAAACTGGAGTTCCTTGTTAAATCAAATTTGTATTTGATCTTATTCTGGACAATGACGCCATTGAGTTTCTCCTCCCATGAAAGGGTTACGTTTACCACACCTTCATGGTAATACACGCCTGATATCCTCAATGCCGTTCCAGAGAACAGGGTGTAAGGTCCCTTGGGAAGAACATAAGAAATATCTGTACCGTTTATTTCAAGATGAACATTCGACATGACCGGAGTCTCTATCATTCTATAAAGCTCCAGAACCTTTTCATCAATTTCTTCGTTCTCAACGATGTATTTAACCTTTCCCCCTCCTTTTTCTGCTAGTTCATCAAGTAATTCGGCATTTACATCGTATCCTACACCAAAAACAAAAAGATGTACATCTCTTACCTTAGCAAGTTTTGTGGAATCCCTGATAATTGTTCCAATATCAGTAATACCTTCTGTTGGTGCACCATCGGTGAGAAACAGCACAACTTTATACCTGTCATCCGTACTCTGCGTACCAAGAACTTCAATACCTTCAAGCAATGCATCATGAATATTTGTCATGCCACCAGCCATTATTTGCTTTACTGCCGGATACCATTCTGTTCTATCCGAAAAAGGCAGCAGACGCTCTGTAAGATTGTTTACTTCATTGTTGAAAGTTATGATTGAAAACCTATCACCTTCATGGAGCATTTGCAGAACCTGCAGCAACGCGAGTTTCGCTTTTTCAATCTTTTGACCGCTCATAGACCCGGAAATGTCCAGAATAAAAACTATATCTTTCGGAATGATTCTTTCAGGCTCTCTTGGTGGCACAAGGGTGAGAAGAAAGTACCCGCGCCTGTCTGCTTCATCCCAATAATTCATGATCGAGGAAGAAAGCGTCCCCCCTGTTACTGTCAAAGCTAAAGATACATCAGAACGTGGAACATAATCGGATGCTGAGAATACCCAGGAACTCTCGTCGCCTTTTTTTATGTAATTAAAAGAATGTATCGGGGAAAAGACGTCAGAGATTTCGTTCGGATCAGCGACCACTTCAATCCGAACGTTTTCTATGGATCTGGAAAGCATACTTTCGATTTTCAACGGATACGTCATCGTATACGATGATCCCCACAGCTCCAAAGGTTGAACATACTCAATAACAAATCGCCTGTGCTCTCCCGGTTCAAATGGGTAAACCTTCATCCTCACCATTCTGCTGTTGGCATATTCTAAAAGCGCAGGATCTTTCATTCTTCTAACGATATCCTGGTAGATTTTCCGTGCCTCTTCAGCTGGCAAAACCTTTCCTTCATAAACCTGATCGCCCACGATCATGGAAAACCTGTCTATAACGGCACCTAATGGAACAGGGAAGATGTACTCAGCTTCGATAGGCATAGAATTCGGATTCACAAACTCCTCTTCGATTCTTACCTTTGCGATACCATTCTCTACAGTTATAGTCACATAGTGATAAGTCATGTAAAACATTTGTACATCAGGGAGTGGTGGCATAACATGCGATTCCCAATTCGGGATAACTATCCCATCCGCAATGGCGATAGAAGAAATCACCAGAAATAAAACAAGCAACGCACCAACCATTTTTTTCATACACGACACCCCTTCGCTCGTTAGTTTCCCCCGCCGGCAAAGACTTATGCTAACAATTCTTTGACCACCTAAAAAGAATGTTCGTTCAAAACTAAAAAAGCCCGCCAAAAGGCGGGCATTTGCTGCTTATTCTGGTTTCACTCCTCCAATTGATGACCAAATACTTCGACAGGCAACGAATCTATCCACTTCCAGTAAAGCGGTGCGTCACCGTTCCAGGTACCGTCAGGCGCCTCATACTCAACCTCATCCCAGTTCAATTCTTTTACAGTGATAAGATGATTTTCAGAGACACCGTCATGAACAATTAGATAAATGAAAGGCAAGAACCTCTGGGTCAGGACTTCACTTTCGCCAGTTCCATCCGTCGCTTCAAGCGTCAGCTCAAAGGGATGATCAGGTGACAGCACCTGGACATCCAAAGAAAGCCTATCGGGAGCAAGTGTGCAATCTATTATAGTTGCATCCTGAGAAATCAGGTTGTAAGACACTATCTCGGAAATGAATTCATACACCAGTGTGTTCGATTCTCCATAAATAACATATGGCAGCGGTGCTTTGAGTACCACACCGGTACGAACGTCAAATTCAATATCAAGACCATTTACAGTTATATTTTCAACACTGAGTTTTGAGGTTCCATCGTAGAATGTCGAACTTGGCGAAGTGCCGGGACCAAATTCAATATTTGCCGAAGTTCCAGGGAACGGATCGCCAGCAGAACCATTATCTCCACCGTAAGTATCAAGGGCATTGTCGTCATCCGCTTCTTCGACATCTACCCTTCTATGCAAATCATTGGTCTGATAAGCATCTTCATCGATATGGTAAATCAACAACCCCGCGCCCGGAAGAGCCGCATCGTAGCCAAGCAACTGACGGTTTTCTAAAAGAAAGTACTCTTCTCCGGCTGGACGGTCTGCATTTTCGAACATCAGGACCTCGAAGTTGGTTTCAACTGGAGATAATAATTCATGGCCGTTGAATCCATTCAAGGAACCAACCGTTACCCAACCAAGTTCTTTCTTGCTCCAGGCACACATATGGGCAGGGGAATCCGCAGCTCTGTGTATGCCATTCCATGCTCCAGCAGCCATCAGCCCCCATAAACCAATTCCATCAGAACTGTAATCAGTGTCATACAGATCTGGCAACCCAAAAACGTGCCCGAGTTCATGACAGGCAACCCCGATTGTCAACAACTTTCCTCCCACCGTTTCCGGCTGGATCGTGTAATGTTTTATATACACACCATCTAAATACAAGTACGGCCAGATATCCCCGCTGTGTGACCATATATCATATGGATCTCCCGATAATTCCTGGCCCTCACCCTGATGAATCACTATGACACTGTCAACGTAACCGTCACCATCGTTATCAAACTGTGAAAAGTCGATAGCACCATCTGAAAGCTGCACTACTTCGCTAACAAGTTCTTGAGGATGTGCGTCATTACCTTCACCACCCTCATCTTCCCCATAATAATCATGTGTTTCGAATACCGTGTACCAGCCCACAACAACAAACTCAAGAATAACTTTACCGCCAGAGACTTCAAAATAATAGCTTTTTATTGAATCGGTACTGCCGTTAAAAATCGGTTCAATATCATCGGGCGTGCATGTGGGGGTTGTATCAGAAAAGTTCACGAGTATTACCGGAAATTTCAGCACACCGGATGTTGGAGCACTGGCAACATATTGAGGTCTTTCCACCGCGCTCAGATAATCATAAACCGTTGAAATTTCAAAGAGATCTGGAAGTGCGTCAATGCCGGCTTTACTCCTCGAAGGTATCAATTTACCGGTTTCATCGAAAACTGCGTATTCCCACCAACCGGTGTCAACATTCTTTATTATCGGAAATCCATTATAAAGGGTGACGTGTGCAAATTCATCACCTATAACCCTAACCGTTAAAATCGTTCCATCGGGTTGAGAAAGCGCTATCTCTCCCGGATATGCCGGAACAGAAAAGGCTAAAGAAGTTACTATTAAGAGCAAAAAAACAATAATAGCTTTCTTCATTTTACTCGCCCCCTTTCAGTTGTTCGAGGCGATCAAGAAAATCCTGATCCGTAATCATACCTGTATAAGTACTATAAGCCGCATCATCATGTGCATGTATCGAGGCAATGGCCAGCAATTTCAGCAGTTCTTCCCTTCCAAGAGGGTCTGGCAGATAGTCAATTTGAAACTCCGTTTCATCAACAATAAACTCTCCGTGGCCTAGAGCTTCATCCCAATTCCCTTTTCTAACATTGACCAGAACCAGCCCAGCTTTAGCTTTGGAATTGGAAGGTATTATTTCTAATGAACGAAAAAAATTGCTCTCAGAGGTTCCGAAAAAACCTTTCATATAATAAGCCCAGCCCATTCCCTCGTAGGCAAGAGCTTCCTTCTGCTTGTCACTTGAAAAAAACAAAACCTTGTTAAACTTAGATATTGCATTATCATAATCCCCGAGTCGAAGGTAATCGAAACCGCTTGAGAGAGCCTCGTCTATCTTTACACAGGAAGTAACCGCGAGTAGCAACAATAGTAAAGTTACAACACTCAAAACAGTCTTCTTCACGATGAACGCCAGCAGAAGGTTCCTCATTTCAATACAGAGTGGTGTGCTGGCTCCCTCCTTTCTTATATTGTTTTTACCCAGTTGAAAAATTTGCTGTTAGCGTTGCCATTTGCTTTTTTATTTTAATCCTTTTCTACTCACCACCCAAGAAAAAACAACAGGCTACCTGTCGCTACATACACTTCAAAGCATTTTGATTAAATTCTCAACGTCGGGTAGATTTGTCGTTGAAAAGCATGATATAAATATGATATAAGTAGTATCATAAGAAAAAAGGAGCAAACACTATGAATAATAGAAGAAAACGCCTGATTATCTGGATAATTTCTGTTTTCTTAATTGCGATTTCTGCTATAAAGATAACCATGCCGTTCATTCAAAGTGAATCCGTTAAAAACGTGGTTTACAACAGTGTCAACAAGATCAAAACCCATTCGGGAAACTTTTCCTTTGCTGTCCTGGGGGATAACAAGAATTCAATCTCAACCTTTGGAAAGATAATTGAGCAGATCAACACCAACCCCGAGATCACATCCGTTGTGAATACTGGAGACATGGTGTTCGATGGAAGTGTAACAAAATACAACTTTTTTTTGAAACAGCTCTCTAAGCTACAAAAGCCATTTATTCCTGTCCCAGGAAATCACGACATTGCCGATGGTGGTATGAATAATTACGTCGAATTCTTCGGTCCTCTGTATTACGCGTTCGCCGTTGATCAGGTCTATTTCATAGTTCTTGATAGTTCCAACGAAGAAACCATAGGTGCCTGGCAGATGAAATGGCTGGAAGAACAATTGAAAAACTCACAAAAACACAAATACAGGTTTGTTTTTCTTCACGTACCTATCTTCGATCCGAGACTTCCAATGGATAAACAACCCGGACATTCATTAAAAAACACAAAAAACGCCATGGAACTACTGAAGCTTCTACAAAAATATAACGTTACAATGGTTTTTGCCGGCCACATCCACGGATATTTCAGAGGAGAATGGGAAGGTGTTCCGTATATCGTAACCGGTGGTGCTGGAGCGGAATTGGTTGGTTTGAACAAAGAACATTATTTTTATCACTATTTGATAGTCCGTGTAAAAGATACCGGCATTGATTATGAAGTTGTGAAGGTTAACTCCCCGGATTTCAACGTAATAGACAGGATAGGTGCCTTCCTGTGGCTTTATCTTTATTCTTTCGTGGTAATAAATTATTGGTGGATAGTCTTCATAATCGGTGTGTTCATTTTCACAATATTGCTAGTTAGGGGCTTCAAAAAAGAGATAATGAATATCTGGCGTTGGTTAATGAAACGAAAGATAATCAGATTTATCTCGAGGCTCTTCGTGGAGTCAAAGCCACACTGATTACGTCTTAGCGGCAAGATTTCCGGAAGAGAAAGGTTTTTCGAATATCAATGAAACCTTCTTTTTTGAAATTTTCTCGGCTATTTTCCTGAAATGATAACCTGATATTGCAAGCGCCACGACCAGTGGAAAATGCCTTCTTTTTTTGAAGAGGCTCCATATGAGTAATTTCCAGTACTCAAACCTTTCTTTACCAAATATCCCTATCACCACAAGCGACCTTAAAAAGGCTTTGATTTCTATGAAAGTTATTTTTTTCAATCTAAAAGTATTGGGGAATTTATAGACAGACAAGAATTTTCTTAACCGTCTATAGTAATTTACGGGAGAATAAAGTTGTTTCATAAGCCTTTGATAACCGGAGATCAGGGTTTTTATATTCATTCTGGGAATAAAATTTATGGAAATCTCCACGTTATTTTCAACAAACTCACTGATCAATCTGCCTTCATTACGCATCCGCTCGTAAAGCTTGCTTCCACGAGGAGCATTCAGCATGCCAACCATGGCCGTTACTATACCCGTTCGTTGAATGAAACTGAATTGACGCTTGAATATAGAAGGCGTATCATGGTCAAACCCTATGATGAACCCCCCTGTACTTCAAGACCTGAAGAATGTAATTTCTCTACGGATTTCTCCAGATTATGTTTGATATTCTGATATTTGTTTGTTTCCTTAAGACTCTCCTTATCCGGAGTTTCTATACCAACAAAAACCCTGTTAAATCCCGCCCGGGTCATCAAGTTTACTAGTTCATCGTCATCCGCAAGATCTATGGATACCTCCGTGTAGAATGTGAAAGGGTAGTTATGCGCTTTTTGCCATTCGATAATAGCTGGTAAAACTTTCCGTTTGAGGTCAAATCTTTTCCCGATGAAGTTATCGTCCACAAAAAAAACAGATCTTCTCCATCCCAAATCATAGAGGGTTTGCAATTCTTGAATAATCTGTTCTGTACTTTTCGATCTTGGAACATGGCCATTAAGTGCACCTATCTCACAAAACTCACAGTCGAATGGACAGCCCCTGGAATACTGTATCCCCATCGAGTAATACCACTTGAGATGTAAAAGATCCCATCTGGGAACAGGTGCTTTTGTTATATCAGGAAAATCCGGGCTTGCGTAATATCTCTTCAATTTGCCATTTTCAATATCTTCTACGAGTTCTGGCATGATCTCTTCAGCTTCTCCTAAAACGAAATGATCTGCATCCGGAAAATGATCGGGTTCCATTGTGAATAGCGGTCCACCTGCAATAACCGGAACATTCAATTCGTTGCATCGCCGTATGACATCTTTGACAGATTCACGTTGTACAGCCATAGCGCTTATAAAAACGTAATCACTGTTTCTAACATCCTTTTCTTTCAACCTCTCACAGTTCATATCGACCAACTTTATATTCCATTCATCTGGAAGATAAGAAGCGATCGTCAGCAATCCCAATGGAGGTAATGCAGCCCTTTTAGAAGCAAACTTCAGAGCATGCTTGAATCCCCAGAAGGTGTCCGGATATTCTGGATAGACCATTAGTATGTTTTTCAAAAGCGACACCACCTTTCCTGAAAATTCTTCTCCTGAAACTAGTATCTCATCTTGTATCTTTTAATCCAAACCTTTTAAGAGATTAATACGCATTATGTTCTTTTTTTGCTTTCGTGCGAAAAGAAGTATAATAAATTGTTGGGATTTAAATGCACATGACATTCACTAAAAACAAAAAAGGAGGTTCAGGCATGATAGGCATTCTCTGTGACTCTGCAACAGATGTCCCCGATGGAATAGCTAAAAGCGGTCACGTTGAGGTTGTCCCGGTACGGGTAGTCATAGATTCTCAAACCTTCAGAGACAATGAGATAAAACGTGAAGAATTGCTTCGCTTAATGGAAAATGGGACCATTCCAAAAACTTCAATTCCGGCTTACTCCGATGTGGAAAAAGGGTTCTTTCGCCTTATGAGCAAAGGAATCAATGAAATCATTTGTATAAATATTGCTGGAAGTCAAAGCGGGACGCTAAACCTTTTTCGGATGACAGCAGAAAGCTTTCAAAGAACATTTGCGCACCTCAAAATAAAGATCGTTGATTCCAGAAGTGTTTCCATTGGCTCTGCACTTTTGATATTCAAAGCTTTCAAACTCATAGAATCAGGAAACAACATTGACAAAATAGTCAGCACCTTAAAAGAGTACATTGAAAAGAAAATAAAGGTTTTGTTTACACTTCCCACTCTGAAATTTCTCAAAGCAGGCGGTCGAATAGGAAAGATAAGTGCTACCATAGCAGAGCTATTGAATATTAAACCGGTTATAGGTCTTGAAAAGGATGGAACCTTTTACAGTGCAGCCAAAGTCAGAGGAATGAATAGAGCCATCAAAAAAAATGGCGGAATTGACGCAAGAATTTATCAACGAAAGGGACGTAGAAGCATTAGCAATTTACAGATCCAGCGATGATGAAGGAACATTGAACCTTGCCAAAATGCTCCTTCATGAATTTAAAAACGTAAAAATAGAAAAACTCTTCACCGGGATAATCTCTCCAGCCCTACTCGTGCACGGCGGAAGAGGTCTCGTTGGCATCTCTACAATGGTGAGATAATATCAAAAAGGGATGGAAAGGACTGGATTAAAATGGCATATTCCCATAGAAAAAAACACGGGCATTCACATAGTTTTGAGGATACCTCTGAAAGACGATTATTGTTTTCCATTGTACTGAATCTCGGGATAACCCTCGTGGAATTTATTGGTGGAATAGTATCAAACAGTCTGGCTCTGATTTCAGATTCTCTTCACAATCTCACTGATTCAAGCTCGATGATTGTGAGCTACTCAGCAAAAAGAATTGCGCGAAAAAAACGAACACCGTTTCATACCTACGGTTTCAAGAGAGCAGAGATCCTGGCGGCTGCTCTGAACTCAATTGTTCTTCTTGCCATTGCGCTTTTCCTTTTTGTGGAAGCATTAAAAAAAGTTTTTACCCCTTCGGAAATAAACGGTACAGTCATGTTGACAGTTGCAGTTATTGGCTTACTCGGCAACCTCTTCACGGCCATTTTACTATTCAATGACGCAAAAAAGAGCTTGAACGTGAAATCGACTTTCATACATATCGTAAGTGACACTCTCTCTTCGGTATTCGTAATAATCGCTGCCGTTCTCATAAGGAATTACGGCTGGATAATTCTTGATCCCCTGTTTACCGGAGTCGTTGGTGTTTTCATACTCTTTCAATCCATTTCCATATTGAAAGAATCCGTTCATATTCTCATGCAGGGAACTCCAAAGGATATTGAACTAGAAAAGATCTCGAAAGAAATCGAGAAATTTGATTTTGTGAAAAATGTTCATCATCTCCATGTATGGACAACAGATGGGCACGACAAATATCTCGAATGTCACGTGGAACTCTTTGACAATAATCTGGAAAAAGCCGATGCCTATTTAGATGAAATAAACGATCTTCTAGAGAGACAGTTCCATATAGAGCATTCTACGATTCAGTTTGAAAAGGATCGTTGTAAGAAGAATGGAAAGCAATAAAAACATTTACTACAGTCCAACCAAACAAGGACTTAAGGAAATGGAAGAGAAATTATCAGTATATTTGATAAAACATCTTTTTTGAAATTGACTGTACCGCTTTTTTGGTAACAATAAGTACCTTTTATGATAAAATTTCTTTGGGCGATGGGGTCCGCCCTAATTGCCAAAAGGCTGATGACTCCTATCTCTATGAGGTAGGAGTTTTTATTTTTTTGATATGGATGGTCGATGCCTATGAAACACAATCAGAAGAAAGAGAATCAGGCGTATTTCACCCTTCTTGACCTAATTGAAAACGAAAAAAACGTATGTCCCATATGTTTGGCAACGGAAAAAAGCGTTGTCAATTACTTTGATATACTACTCTATGAGCTGGTTAATGACCCAAGAATCATGGGAACAATTGACAATGCAATGGGTTTTTGCAAAAAGCACACTGCACTCCTTATGTCAATGGGTGATCCCTTTGGACAATCAATAATATACAAAAGTATTCTTGAACAGGCAACTAAAGTTCTACCATCTCTACTATTAAAACCAAAGAATAATGTTAAACTCTTTAAGAACAAACGCTCGTTGATCTACGAAACCATTAAAAGTCGTTGCCCCGCTTGCGCCTTAGAGAAAGAATTCGAAAAATTGTATATCAATGAGTTTATTTCAGCTCTTGAAAAACAGGAATTTAGAGAATATTTTTCACTGTCAAATGGTTTATGTATACCACATTTCATCAAAATCATGGAAGCATGCAAGAATCGAAACTCGGCTACTTTTTTGTTTAATACTCAACTTAAAATAATGAATAACATAATAGCTGAATTGGGCGAATTTATCAGAAAAAATGATTATAGATTTTCAAAAGAACGCATAAACAACGAGAAAGATGCATGGAAAAGAGCTGCAAGGCTTCTAGGAGGCAAACATATTTTAGATAAATTACACTAAGGAATTGTTGAAAAAAGAGGGGGAGAATAATGCAGGTAAAAAAATTCGGCGAAAAAGTGTTGAAAAATATAGCTAAAGTAATCATTGGAAAAGACAACGTTATAGAAAAAACACTCGCAGTTATGATAAGCGGTGGTCACGTTCTTTTGAACGATGTTCCAGGTGTTGGAAAAACCATGCTGGCAAGGAGTCTTGCAATTTCGCTTGGTCTTGAATTCAAACGAATACAATGTACCCCGGATCTCCTGCCAACCGACATAACCGGATTAAATGTCCTGGATATGCGAACAAAAGAATTCGTTTTCAGGCCAGGTCCAATTTTCACAGATATTTTGCTGGCCGATGAAGTAAACAGAACCACCCCAAGAACCCAATCGGCACTCCTTGAAGCAATGGCAGAAAAACAGGTTACCATAGATGGTAAAACCTATCCTTTGAACGATTGTTTTTTTGTTATTGCAACCCAGAACCCGGTAGAATTTGAGGGAACATTTTCGCTGCCGGAAGCCCAACTCGATAGATTCTCAATCTGCTTATCCATGGGTTATCCCGATAAAGAACAGGAAATAAAAATGCTTGAAGGAATGCAAAAAGTACATCCTATTGAATCAATAAAACCAGTCACTGAGGCCTCAGAACTTACAAAAGTTCGAGAACTGGTGAAAAATGTTCGGATCGACCCATCGATATTGGAATATATTACAACTGTTGTAGAAAACACTAGAAAACATCCGGATTTACTCTTGGGTTCAAGTCCAAGAGGAAGCATTGCTTTGATGAATATTTCTCGAGGATTGGCAGCCCTTTCCGGAAGGAATTTTGTGATTCCTGATGATGTTAAGAAAATAGCTGTAGATGTTCTTTCGCACAGAATAATGCTGAAACCTGAAGCACGTCTCATGAAACGCACACCCGAAGAAATCATCCATGAGATCCTCAACACGGTTGAGGTGCCGCTGATAAATGACTGAACTGAAACCAACGAAGCTAATTTCTTCATCTTCTAACGTTGTTATTATGACCATTATTGCCCTTATATGGTTAACTTTGCAGGTTAATGGTTTTTCTTTGCTATTTGCGGCTTTCGTAGCAATTCTCTGGGTTGAATTCTTCATGAGCCGATTCCTGCTCAAAAATTTAACGGTCAAAAGAAAAATTCAAAGGAACAGGGCTTTCATCGATCAAAAGATAAAAATAGATTATACGATTCACAACAAATCCCCGATAAAACTCATTGTCTGGTTTTTGCCAATGGTTGAATCTGCTTCCAGCGCTTCGAAAATAAGGAAGAAAAAATTGATCTTGAAGCCTCGCGAAGAGGCAAAAATAAGTTCACACATCTATTTCGGGAAACGGGGAATAAAGGACGTCTCAAAATGTTTATTGAGTTATCCTGATCCCCTGGGCTTCTTCAAACACTGGATTACCTATGAAGCTCCGGAAGAGATTCTTGTACTTCCAAGTTTGATGGAATTCGAGAACTTTCCGCTCAGATTGCGAGAACTTTTGCCAGGTTTGAAGAGTGATTTCAAACTGATGGAAGACATGACCTATATGAAAGGGATCAGAGAATATTCCGGAGATCCCCTAAACAAAATACACTGGAAAATTTCCGCAAAAATGAACTCACTTTACGTGAAAGAATTCAATTATACTGCAATCAGTAGAACACATTTATATCTCGATCTGAATCTTTCAAAAGAAGTTTTCGCCCGGGACGTATGGGGCAGAATTCGGGAATTTTACGAAGAACAGGCGATCCTGGCAGCCTCATCGTTGATTCACTGGAGCGCGAAAATCGGACACAAAATAGATTTGACAGTTGTAGGGAAAAAAGTGCTTAGAAGTACCGGAAGTTTCAGCAATGATTGGGTAAAAACAGTGGAACTTCTCGCTATTTCTGAAGGGACCAATACCGGCCCAGAATTATCCGATGTACTATCAACGGATGTGGAGAAGTTAACCCCGGCTACTACCGTTGTGCTCTTCTCTATGTATCTGACTGATTCCATCCTTCCTGTCTTGTTGAAAGCAAGGGCTAGATGTTCCAGAGTTATCGTGATCCTGATGCCTTATGGATTCAGGGATCCACGTTACAAGCCAGCACGATCTTACGAACTTCTTCCTATTGACATGAGAGATCTAAAAGAAAAAGCGGCTGCTCTTGAGGAAGAACAGATAATCGTGCGAATATTGCGAGACAACCAATCACTCCAAGAGGTGGTAATGGAAATTGAGCAGCAGAGTGTTTAAAAAAACTATTGTCATGGTGTATGCGATATTTCTGAGTATTTATCTCTTCAGTGGAGAGTTCTCATTGACCTCTACAATAACGTTAACAGGGATAATAGTTCTTATTGCTTTGCAATCGCTATCCCGGATGGGGTGTAGTATTTTCCTCTCGGTTCCCTTTTCCATCATTGCCATGGTCATTTTCACAACAGGGGCAGAAAAACTCCCTGCAAAAGAGTCCTTGGCTTTTATCATGATGTTCGCTGCCATTGTTCTGATTATTTCTGAAAAACTTATCAGTTCAGGGTTGGGAGTTTTCCTTCTTGGTATAGCCTTGGCGATTAATCCCATTTTGGGTGTTCCCATGGACATCGTGGCTTTTTTGTTGGTACTTCTTGGATGGCTTCTGATACATTCTCAAGAAATCCCTTTACGTATTCTAATCCTTCTAGTACTCGCTTCATCAACAATTATACTGTTTACCGAGAATCTCGAAATCAGCCCAACTGCCAAGCTTTTAGAGGTACTCAATACGACAAACACTGCCACAGCTGTAGAAGGACACCTTACCAATAACCATCAAATTCCCATTTCAAGCAAAACCGGAAACTCGATCGATATCGAACATCCGGTCAATGCTCCAGAAATATTGAATGCACATAAAAGCTTTGAGGATAAACTATCCGATTTCGTGGTATTGCTGCTTTTGATTGTTGGGGCAAGCACAATGCTGGTTCTTTATGCGAGAGCCACTCGCATCAAAGGCTTCTGGAACTCCTTAATAATTGGTGCCGTCGTATTTGTACTGGTCCTCTCGTTAGCAATCATGGGTTTTATGTATTTAAGAGAACAACCAGATAAGCCTGTTTTCGGAGCAGCTGTTCCGAACGAACAACCAGGATATACAGGAGCACCATCAGCAAACCTTAATTCACAGCCCATCGAGAAAGACAATAAAGAAAAGGGAATTGAAGATACCGTACCATTAATCGGAATAACTCTAAGATCTTTCCTCACAATCGGCACCGTTATTGTAGGTGTTGTATTTGCAATATTGCTCTTTTCCTTTTTAATCAGAATATTGAAAGAAAAGAAAGAGAAAGAGCAGCCAGAAGAAGCTCCGGAAGAAATCCCTGAAGGAATCATACTATATCCCCTGGATGAAGTTCCGGCTTTCTCGCCAACTGTTAATTACATCCTTGGAGCCTACTGGTGGCTTCGAAGAAAGTACTATTCCGGGTTTCATCACCTTACACCTTACGAACTACTCGAAAAAGAAAAAGAAAGCGATTTTGAAAAAAACCTCAAACTGGTCACAGAATTGTACGTTTTGGTTAAATATGCAGGAAGAAAACCTTTGCACAGAGACCTTGAGAGTTTCCACAAAAACCTCTTAAAGATCGTCAATGCACTTTCAGAGAACAAAGAGATGTAAGAAAAAACAGTTTTCTGAACATTATGATGCCGAAGAATAATTCAATGTTAGAATGATATTGATAAAAAAGTTTCCCATCTCAATAAGGAGGGGTTTGGTGACTGAAAAGCTACCCGGTGATACATGGCTTTGGCGCCTCGCAAAACGATTTCTCACAAAAAGCTTCATAAAAAAATATAACCTGTGTGTTCAAGGAGTGGATAAAATACCAAAGCCACCCTTTTTGATCATAGGTAATCACACTCACTTTCTCGACCCGCTTTTTATCAATGCTATTCTTGATTACCCCATCGTTTGGGTAGCTGCAAGGGGAACTTTTCAAGCCTGGTGGGCAGGCCCAATCCTAAAAGCTTCTGGTGCAATAGCAAAACAAAAAGGCGTCCCGGATATGAATACTATAAGACAAATATAGGCCACTTTAAGGAAAAGCGGTATAGTCGGTATTTTCCCTGAAGGCTCGGTCACATGGAACGGTAACTTCGGAGAACTACCAAAAGGGACAAATAAACTTCTTGAAAAGGTAAAGGTCCCTACTCTAGCCACAAAGATCCATGGTGGCTATTTGTCAAAGCCGCGTTGGGCAGATTATGCGAGGAAAGGAAAAATCGAGATAGAATTAGCTATCTTTGAAGATGAAAGAGCTATCGACTTCATAAGTGATTCTGAATGGGACTGGCAGGAAAAAAAGAAAATAAAGTTTATTGGCAAAAATAAAGCTGAAGGGATTGAAAGGGTCATATGGTTCTGCCCAAAATGTCAAACATTCAAATCAATCAAGGCAAAAGGAGATAAAGCAAAGTGCACCAAATGCGGATATGAACTGATAGTGGATGAATATGGATATGTAAACAATTCTCGTTTGGATTTTCTTATGGCTGAACAAGAAAGAATCTTGTATGAATACATCAAAGAAAATGGTGGATTGATAAACCTGGAGTACGGAAAGATAGTGGAAAGAGACAGAAAATCCGCCAGAATCGTAAAAAAAGCTTCAGGTGGGGTTAGTATAACGAAAAAAGCTCTTTCCATCGGTAACAATATCTATCCTTTAGAAAAAATCAGAGGACTAACAACATTCCTCAAAAGGGTCAACGAATTCATTTTTGAAGACAGCGTCGTACGACTCACCACGAATCATTCATCACTTTTAATATACAAAACTGTAAAATTACTTAAGGAGGGGGATTATGTACTGGTCGATGATAGATAATTTCATTTATATCTCTATCTTTTTTGCTATTGCCATAATCTTAAAAAGATTCCTACCGTTTTTAAGAAAGTTCATCATTCCTAACGCTATCCTCGCGGGATTTATCGGATTAATCCTTGGGCCAAATCTATTTAAGGTTGTTCCCCTGGATTACGAAAAACTCGGACAGACCATATATCATCTGATGGGTATAGGTTTCATAAGTCTTGCACTAAGAAAAACGAAAAGCCGTAAAACCAGGAGCACCATGAATGCCGGATTTATAATTGTTTCCACATATCTTTTTCAAGGGATCATCGGTATGATCATGGCATATGGATTCAACCTCTTCAACAAAAATGTATCCCCTATAATTGGTCTTCTATTGCCCCTTGGTTTTGGCCAGGGGCCAGGTCAGGCGTTCTCAATTGGCTCACAATGGGAAAAGCTTGGATTGTTGAACGGCTCTTCCATTGGACTCGCAGTGGCAGCAGCAGGATTCACGTGGGCGACTATTGGCGGCATAATATTCTTAAATATATTTGCCCATGGTAACCACAAAAAACCCCGCGTGAAGGTCATCGAGAAAAAGGTTCTTGAAGTTAAAGACTACGAATTTTCCGATATGGATGGAATGACCATACAACTCGTAATCATAGGCGGTATTTATTTCGCGGTTATGGTTTTTCTGACACTTCTTGAAAAAGTTCTCGCACCGCTCGGAGCTCTCGGCGAAACCTTCGCAACGGTCATGTGGGGATTTCATTTTGTCTTTGGCGCAATATTTGCCATGTTGTTTAGAAAGATATACGACAAACTTCATGAAAAGGGAATTACCAGTGAAAACTATCTCAATAATTTCATTCTGCAGAGGATTGCCGGAGGCGTCTTTGATTTCATGGTTGCCGCATCGATAAGCGCTGTCGTTTACGCTAAGATAAGTACCGTCTTTTTCCCGCTCTTTGTTATAACCTTCCTTGGCGGTATATTTACCTACATTTACATTTCTTATGTTGTGAAAAAAACCATGAAAGACTATATTGTCGAGAACACTCTGGCATTTTTTGGTATGCTCACCGGTACGATTTCCACAGGTATGGCGCTTCTCAGAGAGGTCGATCCTGCCCTTGAAACAGGAACAGCCGAAAATCTCGTCTTCGGGAGTGGATTTTCTATCTTTGTAGGAATACCAATGATCGCGGTGTTAAATGTTCCTGCTTTTGCGCTTAGAACAGGAAACAGTGTTTACTTTTTGTACACACTTTTGACCATGCTCGCGTATGGATTTTTCCTGTACATAGTGTGGTTTCGAAGATTTTCAAAAAGCACGTAATATAGCCATGTTTCTTAGATAATTTCGGGTATTTTTCGGGCAGATATTTCGCGTGAAGGAACTTTTGACAATGCTCATTATTTTCTATGATGATGCTCTATGAATGAAGTATCTTCTACCAGAACAGGTGTACCACTCATAGAAACTATCAGGAGTTTCTCGTCATCTATGAAGCTGATAGTATTGTAAAAAACTTTTACACCAAGTACAACATTTGCACCAACTATTCCAGCCTGGATCTTGAGGTCTTCCATTAGCTGAAGTTTGAAGGTATCTATGTCATAGGTAAGAGAAACAACTTTTATAGGAGAGTCTTTTTCACCGTACAATCTAAACTTTTCCGGATTTATTGAAACAAGTACTTCAGAGGAGATAGCCTGGAAGTAAGCAGTGATTTCTACGGGTATTGTCTCAACAGACAGAAGAATTACATCGGGAACTCCAAACTCTGCTGACCAACCTTTGTTTTTTGTTTTATTCCCTAAGTTTGCAGCACATTCAAGACAGTAAATAGCACCATCTATTTTTATTGCTTCACCCCGAGGAACGATTTTTCCACAGGAAGAACACGTTCGAGCCATATTTAAACCTCCTAAATTATTCTACCATCCAATCCCAAACAAACCATTACTCCGAAAGAGGTTCACCATATGCAGCGCAACCAAAAAGTTCCGGACCACTATGACATGCAAGAACTGGGGGCAAATAAATATGGATAAATTCTGGAACTTCCTCAAGAAAATCGCTAAGCTTCTTTTCAAGTATTGCTTTTAGCTCCAGCGCATACTCTTTCATTCGACTATGTCCCCACCCTATTGCGAGTATATTATTCTTTCTCCGATTTCTCAAATGTTCAACAATATCGTCGGTCATTTTCTTCATCACAAGTTTCGTACTGCGTGCTTTGTGAAATGGAATTATACTGCCTGTTTTATCTATTCCAAGAATAGGCTTTATCTTTAAAAGAGCTCCAATAAGACCTTCAATTTTAGTGAGTCTTCCCCCTTTTATCAGATATTCAAGATTAAAAACTGTAAAACGAACACACACGTTTTTACTGAAGTCTTTAAGGATATCAATTATTTCCTTCACAGATTTCCCCTTTTCGAGAAGTTTGATAGCTCTCATTACAGCAAATCCGCCACCAATGGATATTTGCCTCGTGTCAAAGAAATGCACCTTCAGTCCTTTGATCTGAGACGCTACAAGCTTGATGGCATTGGGCACACTCGTTAATTCAGGAGAAACGTGGAAAAAAAGCAACTCATCATAACCATCGGATTTAATCCTCTCATAAAACTCTTCAATAACCTTCAATGAAGGTGCCGAGGTTTTCAATACAACTCCAGGATGAAACTTTCTGTAAAACTCTTCAGAGGTTATATCTACACCATCAAGGTACATTTTCCCGTCTATGTAAACAGGAATAGGAAGTATGTAAACTCCCTTTTTCTTCGCGATATTTTCCGGTATATCCAGCACTCTATCTATTGCTATAGCAAGCAACTCAATCCCCCATACAACTTAGAGTGTCAGAATAAGACTTTTCAAAAAGCTTCAGAGAAAAGCAATCAAGAGAACACGTTGTCACCTTATTAATCGCGGATAACTAACAACTATCAACCAGGAACTAAAAACTATTATTATTTTATTCTATCAAAAATACCCTGTCAGTTTAAAAATTCCAAACCAACTCCAATCAACCCGGATATCAAAACAATCCATATGACAGATAATCTGTATCTTACCTTTAGCCATATCACAAAAACCAACAAGCTCAAACTATATAAATCAGTAATTGAACTCATTCCTATTCTAAAAGTCACCGAGATGATGAGCGCAATTACTGCAAATCGCAAAGCCTCGAGAACCCTTGAAATATCCGACTTTTTTGCCACAATACCTAAAGCTCCTGTTATAAGAAAAACCCAAAAAAGACTTGGCAAAACAACACCAGCGGTAGCTACAAAAGAACCTGGAAGCCCATATAATCTGTATCCTATAAATGTCGCTGTGTTGATCGCTATTGGACCCGGCGTCATCTGAGAAATGGATAGCAAATCCAAAAAAGCATCGTGGTCGATCCAACTGTGAACAACAACTACCTCATCCTGAATCAACCCAAGAGCACCGTATCCCCCTCCAAAAGCCAAAAAACCTATCTTGAGAAAAGTAAGAAAGAGCTCGATCATCTTTTTCCTCCATGAAAGATATAAATCAAAGCGCCACATAAAAGGAGTCCCCAAAACGATGGAAGCTGAAAGATGACAATGGCAAATGCAAATACAGCTATTGTCACAAGGGTTTTAATCTGTTTCGTGCTTTCTTTTATAAGACTAAAAGAAAGTATTATAAGTGCCGCGGTGATTCCAATTCTTACCCCTTTCAAAAATCCCGAAAACACAGGAGTACTTACGAACTCCGTAAATATCATGGCAATTAGAAGAATAACCAAAAAAGGAGGAACGACAACCCCAAGCAACGATCCAATTGAACCCGGGATCCCGGCTATCCTCTTGCCAATTATCAGGGATAGGTTAACCGCTATTGCTCCTGGAACCGATTGAGCACGGACAACAGCGTCAAGAAATTCGGAGTCACTTATCAAGCCACGCTTAACCACAAGTTGTTCCCTTATAACGGGAATCATGGCGTAGCCGCCGCCCACCGTTAACAGGCTTATTTTCGAAAATGTCAGGAACAATCCAAATGCATTCATCTTTTCACTCCCTACTGAATATTTTACATGATACGCTTTTAATCGTCTCTTCCATGTTAGAATTTATTAAGGGGGTGAAAAGATGGAAACCAGATTGCGCTGGGGAGCTAAAGTAATATCTTCCGACGGAAAAAACCTTGGGAGGCTTACAAGGGTTGTAGTCCATCCTGTTAATAACGAAGTGACCCACATAGTTATTGAAAAAGGCATGTTTAACAGAAAAGCCAAGCTTGTTCCGATAAATTCCATATATTTTGCCGCTCCTGACGAAATTCGCTTGCGGGTAAAAGCCAGTGAAGTAGAAAAACTTCAAGATTTTGAGGAAATCTATTTCATTACAGGCGAAGGAGCAGAAGGAAGAGTAACACCAGTTTACTGGTTGAGACCTGTAGGAGATTACGCTGAGTTATATCCCCTGCCATCATTCAGCGTATCAAGCAACATATCCGAGGACTCCACCGCTATTGAACCCGGAGCTTTAATTATAACAGCAGAAGACAAAGAAGCCGGGCGGGTCAGAAGCATTCTTTTAGATGAAACGGGACACATAACTCATCTTGTTATTGAAATAAGCAGTCAAGGAAAAAAGAAAGAGAAGCTTCTTCCCATAGACTGGGTTACTGAAATCGAACAATCATCCGTAAAAGTATCAGCATCCTACATTATGCTGGAAAAACTGCCAGATAAGGATGAATAAACGGTTTCTTTTTATATATTATCTTGCGTGTATGGCTCTGTTATACGGGCTGAGTGTTTCTTTACATTCGTTATTAGTTTCCCTACTCCCGTTAGGTCTGATCTTCGCTTACATATTGATCACAAAAAGAACGAAAAAACTCTCGAGAAGTTTGAAATTCGAAGATTTTTTCAGTGGAGACATAATTACTCTTTCAACAATTGAAAAAGAGCTTTGCGATATAAAGGAAATTACAGCGCAGACAGAAGAATTTCAGCGATTAAAAAGACATATAAATTTACTTCTGAAACAGCTGAAAAACGGTATAAAATTCCAGAGGTGGCTCTATTATGCTTCTGTCTTGATAGCACCTCTGTTTCCTGTTGTAAGCACCGTTTTCATGTTTTTCTTTAAAAGCCAACGCTGGATTATAACAGTCGTATCTGGGTACATTGCCATGTTTTTGTTGCTAATCATCGTGGTTTCCGGTTCTGATAATTTGCTAAAAAACCTCGAAAAAATAGAAAAAGAGCTCAAAGATCTATTGCGTAAATATAAAAATGAAAATTAGTGGAACAAGAAATAGAGGTGATCTTTTTGGCATTCGTCAAAGCTCAGGATCTGGTTAAAATATACAAAAACGGGGAAATTGAATATCGAGCACTCAATGGTGTATCTTTCGAAATCAACGAGGGAGAAATTCTCTCTATTTTAGGTCCTTCGGGCTGTGGTAAAAGTACCCTTTTGAATTGTCTTTCCGGTATAGATGATCCAACCTCAGGAAAAGTTTTCGTTGATGGTGTCAATTTACATGCCCTGTCCGACAACGAAAAAACACGTTTCAGAGCACTCAAAATGGGGTTTATATTTCAATTCTATAATCTCATTCCTGTTTTAACAGCACTTGAAAACGTTGAACTTACCATGCTTGCTATCGGCGCTGAAAACAAATCAGCACGAAGAGCCGCTATGGAAGCACTCGAACAGATTGGAATGAAAGATAGGGTTGACTATTTACCTTCCCAATTGAGTGGTGGTGAAAGGCAGAGAGTCGCCATTGCCAGAGCCCTCGTTCATAAACCAAAAATAGTGTGGGCAGATGAACCCACCGGCGCACTCGACAGCAAAACAGGCGCTGAAATAATGGAACTGATTAAACATTTGAATGAAGAATTCAACCAAACCTTCGTCATTGTAACACACGACGATAGAGTGGCAAGTTACTCAGAAAGGATCCTTCACATGGATAGCGGAAAGATAATCTCAATCGAAAAACGCCAGGGATGATGATAGATGTTGATCAAAACGCTTACCTTTGCCGTTATTTTTGGAAGTAGCTGGGTAATTCTTTCAATGCTCCGCAACAGGATTATTCTGAAAATAAGTTTCAAAAATATCTTTAGAAGGAAGGCTGAAGCCCTTCTTATAATCGCTGGTTCACTTATAGGAACGGCTCTTATAGTAGGCTCCATGTCGATGAACGACTCGTTTCAAAAGTTTCTCTATTCTCGAGTTGAAGAGCAGTTGGGTGAAATCGATGAAGTTATCACTTTGAGACAAATCAATGGAACCGCTCCACCTTTCTTCACTTTGAATGACGTTAGCGATCTCATTAAAAGATTAAAGCACTCTGAATACGTTGATGAAGTACTACCCATCCTGAGAAAAGAGGTTAGCTGCGGCTCAATAGGAACGGTTCGTTCGTTAGAACCCGGAGCAGCAGCAAACGCCAATCTTATAGGCGTGGACTTCGCTCAATTGTCTCAATTTGGCTATGCTAAAGGAGTTTTCGATACAAATATCCCTGAAGAGCTGGATGGAGACATCCCTGTTGTAATCAATGAAACCTTAGCAGAGAAACTGAATCTCGGAGAAGGAGATGTTTTCGAGATACTCCCTGATCCGAGTTATAAACTTCTGGTGTGGTTGAAGTTACCAAAGGTTAGAGTTTATAAGATAGTTGAAGGTAAGGGAATTGTCAACTATTCTGGCACAAACCTTTCAAACGATACAGGAAAACTCTTTCTCTCAATAGAAAACGCCAGGAAAATTCTGGGTATAAAAGTTCCAGACAGCTATAACGAAATACTCGTATCCAATACAGGAGACTATCTTTCCGGTGAAAAATTCAGCAGCAGAATCGAGGAAATAGTTAGAGTCTGGGACAAAGATAAAAAATTTGAAGTTGCTAAAGTAAAGAGTGAAGCAATAGAAGCAGCATCAGGAAACAACATAGGATTGGTATTCTTCGCGTTGAGTTTCTTTGCAATCATAGCTGGAATACTGTTATTATCAAACATCTACATGATGCTTGCCCAGGAAAGAAAAAGCGAACTTGGAACCTTGAGAGCTCTGGGTTATACAAGGTCAAAAACATCGAAGGTTATCGTTTACGAAGGTTTTTTGTATTCTTTGCTTTCCTCCATTGTAGGATTACCCGTAGGTGTGGGAATATCATACTTTATTCTTTCTAAATTCGTAAATCTCTTCACGGATCTATCCACCATGGTACCAACCGAAAGGGCCGGACAAGCTCTCAATACATTTCAGAGCTCTTTTACTTTTTACGTAAAACCCCAGACGCTCTTCTATGGCTTTTTCCTTGGCTTGATAATTCCTATGATGGTTGTTCTCTGGACCGGTCGAAGAATCTCTCGAATGAACATAGTAAATGCTATTCGTGGTATTCCAGAAGAAATAACTCAACGTACGAAATACTTATTCAAGGTTTTTGTTGTATTCTCGCTGTTTGCTGGTGTTGTAATTGTGATGAGTGGCTACCTATCAGGCAGTGGAACAGCTTTTCTTAGTGGAACAACTCTCTTACTACTTTTGTTTCCTTATGTTTTGAATATAAGAGACAAAAGACTCATAGAAAGCATAACCAGCGTAGCCGTAATCGTTCTGGTAATGTTTAGCGATTACATTCCTTTCATCACTGAAGAGAGCGCAACCTCCGTCCCGTTGATCATTACCAAAGGATTCTCCATCCTCTTTTCCGGAATATTGCTTGTTGTTTACAACCTGAAAACCTTCGAAATTGTTCTATCACGATTATTTCACGGTACAGGAAAGAAAGCTGCGGTATTGAAAATATCAACAGCTTTCCCGGCAAGGAACAGAACCAGAACGGGGTTGACAATTGCAATGTACGCACTCGTTATTTACATAATAACGCTGGTCTCGATCCTCCCATATTCTCAGGAACAGAACTTAAAAAGAAGCAAAGATACCATGTTCATAGGCTTTGACTGCGCTGTTTTTTCTACGATCGGTAACCTGAATTTAAAAGCTTCCGAACTTTCTGAAATGAAACAGGTAACAACGGCTGTAGAGTTATCCCGTTTGAATATAATTGTCAACAAACAGGCGCAAACAGAAAGCTACAGGGCAGATCTTTACATTTTCGACGATGGATTTATAACAAAAGCTGAATTTAAGCTGAATGATATTGAAGTAATTCCGGAACTCAAAAAGAAATTCAATAGTAGCACAGATCTATGGAATTATCTTAAAGAACACCCAACCGATATAGTCGTTTCAAAATCCGCACTTCCTGGATTGACCCCCGGCGATATCATTGAGATTTTCACCGACAGTACTCCCGTGTTCTCAAGACCACCGAGACACTCAGAGATTGGAACAAAAATCACGGAAACCGGTAAAAAAATTCTGGAAGCAAGAGTTGTTGCTACCCTTCCTGAGAATGATATTAACTTCTTTAATGGGCTCTTCCTCTATCATGGAAATCTATCGTTATCAGATGAAACCGACGGATCAAAGATCATACTCATGAATGTGGCTGGTAGTTCTAAGGAGGAAAAGAAATCAAATTTCTACACATTGAAAAAATTGTTGGGAGCAAACATCTTTATATTTTACGTTGATGATATGATAGAACTAATTACCACAGCTATAAGTGGAATAATAGATATTTTAAGGTCGTTCCTCTATTTCGGGATGATTGTTGGAATCGTTGGAGTTTCTATACTCATGTTCAAAGCCCTTTACGAGCGAAAGAGGTTGATCGGAATGTTGAAAGCCATAGGCTTTACCAAAAAAATGGTTTTCGATGCCTTCATGATAGAAACAAGTTTCATTGTTATTCTGGGTATTTTGCTTGGTTTCACGACAGGAACATTGACCAGCATAGAGATCTTTAACTCTGTGTTATCTGGGTCTATGGAGATGTCTGTACCGTGGGGATACATGGCCATTTTATCCATCATCTTTTATGTCATATCACTCATCTCTACCATTATTCCTAGCTATCTTGCTTCTAAACTCACTCCAGCAGAAGCGTTACGCTATTTTGAATGAACTCACAACTGTTTCGACGCATTTAGGAGGGGGAAAATGAAGAGGGTGCTCGTTATTGACGACGATCGAACAGTAAGAATGTTGCTCAAAGTGATTCTCAAAAAAGCAGGATATGATGTTGTTGAGTGTGCAAATGGAAAAACCTCTTTAAAAAAGGCTGAAAGTTTCAAACCCGATTTGATTCTTCTTGACCTGATGTTACCGGATATAAATGGACTTCAGCTCCTTGAAACCTTCACATCCAAAGAGAATCTAAAAGATGTTCCCATAATAGTACTAACGGGTTCAACAGATGAAGAGAACAAACTAACCGCATTGAGAAGCGGTGCGGTGGATTTTATTACCAAACCTTTTCTTTCGGAAGAGGTTTTGCTACGTGTTCGTACACAACTTAGAATCCATAGCCTTATACACTCTTTACAGGAGGCGGTTGAAAAACTACAGGACGACGTCGCTGCAGCTGCGAAGATTCAGAAAGCATTGGTCCCGGTTTCCACTCCACAGGGGTTTAGAGACAGGGTTAATTGGATATACGAACCTTCGTACAATGTGGGAGGAGACATCTTTGATTTCATCAAACTTAATGACGAAAAAGAACTTATATATCTTGCAGATGTTGCTGGACATGGGGTCAAAGCGGCAATGCTCTCGGTAATCTTTCACAGATTTGTTGAGGATTATGTAGAAAACATAAAAAACCAGGGTGAAAAACTGGAACTTTCTAAGCTCATAAGAGCTCTGGAAGATAATTTCAAATTTGACAAGTTCGATCTGTTTATCACAACCGTAGCCGTGGTTATTGATAGGAAAAACATGAGGATCGAAATCGGAAATGCTGGTCATCCATCTCCATTCTTTATGAAAAAAAAGGACAGGAAGACTTTTTTTGTAAACGATCCGGTTGAAAGCATGCTGGGCCTGGGACTCGTCGAAGGTAAAACGAAGGTTTTAGAAATAAACAGAGGCGACAGAATATACCTCTTTACCGATGGTGTCATAGAAGTTGTAAATTCCTCAGGAACACAATTCGGCTTAGAAAATCTTAAAAAAAACCTGGAAAAAAACATTTGGTCCAAACTTGAAGAAAGCGTTAAAGATCTCTTTAATGAAGTTAAAACCTATAAAAATGGCGAGCATTTCGAGGACGATGTTACTATAATAGGTATAGAATTCACCGGCTGAATGTTTTCAATTAAAAAAAAAACAGGGGGGATATCGTGTTTTCTTTTAAGGTTGTAGATGAGAAATTCGCCATCATAAGCGTTGAAGAAAGGTCACGTATCACCGGCAAGATCCCTGCGGAGTTCAAAAAATGGTTCGAATCCAAAAAACTGGATACCTACAAAGCGGTCATTCTGGATGGTAGAAATATAGAATTCGTTGATAGCATGGGCATTGCTTCTTTCATAAGCCTTTACAAGATTCTCAGCCAAAAAAACATTCCTTTTGCTGTTTGCGGATTAAACAGCGAGGTAAGAAATCTTTTCAAACTTCTCAAACTCGACAAGATATTTGTTATGGATTGCAATTCACCTGAAGACTTTATGAAAAACTTAGGGGATGATTCTCATGATTAAAGAGCTGGTTATCGACCAGGATAGATTCACAGCGTCTTCCAGCAGTGAGTTGCTTTCAACCATCGAAAAATTGACAGATTTCGATATTCTTGCCCTGAACATGAAAAACGTGCAATTAATAGACTCCTCCGGCGTGGCCACGCTTCTTATTTTGAGAAGAAAGCTCGAATTCAAGGGTAAACGATTTGTGATTCTTTCGCCCACACCCAACGTTAAAAGGGTATTTATGATAATGGGAATAAACAAGGTTCTGGAAATCGTTGACAATCTCAGTGAAGTGAGCGATAACCGTGAAAAGAAATAAGTGGTCCTTTGAAATAAAGGCTTCTTTGGAAGCAGTCGACGCGCTTGCCTCTCAGATATTCAGGATGGTTGCTTCCGAAAAAAGCAACGAACTAGGGTTTAAGGTGGGCCTTATAATTATAGAGGTGTGCAGCAACATAGTAAGGCATGGTTACAACAAAAAAAACGACGAAAAGATATACATCGATCTGGAATATCTTGATGAAAGTGTTTTATTAACCATAACCGACAATGCTCCTCCTTTTAACCCTCTTATCGCACGCCCCCCTGACCTCAACGATATCAATTCGCTGGAAAAAGGCGGAATGGGCATATACCTGATCAAACAATTTGCCCAACAAATAAATTATAAATTCAAAGACAATCAAAATATTCTAACTATTCTGGTCTGAACCCCAGATTTGATCAATTAGTTTCTCAAGCTCACTTATCAGTTGAAGGATCTTATCTTTTTTCTTTGCTTTGGCGGCATTCTGCAATTTCACACCTATTTCTGATACCTCAACCACACTGTACATCTTACCAGAACCTTTTAAACTGTGGCCTTCCCGATCGATAGCCTCGAAATCTTCCTTCAGGCTCAACTCTTTAAGCTGCATTATACTTTCCCTGAGATAATTTTCATACTCTTCAAACATCTCACGCGCTTCTTCAAGGGTTAATCCCATGTTTGTCGAGAGTTCCTGAATGCGTTTTTCAATATCATTTCTCGGATTTTTAGGAGGTTCTCCTATCTTCTCCTCTGCTTTCCCAGTCTTTTGATCAGGTGTTTGAACAGGTTCAAATCTGGTTGTTTCTAATTCTTCTTGAATTCTAAGAAAATATACAATCGCATCTATCAGTTCCTTTTGTTTTACCGGTTTTCCAAGGTAACCATCACAACCGGCTTCAAGTGATTTAGCTTCATCTCCTCTCAATGTATGAGCTGTTAAGGCGATCACAGGTACCTTAAGTCCCTTTTCTCGTATCTTCCTGGTAGCGGTATAACCATCCATGACAGGCATCTGCATATCCATGATTATCAATGAATAAGTTTTCTCTTTGATTTTTTCAAGGGCTTCTTTGCCATTCCCTGCAACGTCCACTTTGAACCCAACTTTTTCAAGCATTTTCTTAATCAGCACCTGATTAGCTTTATTATCTTCGACAACCAGTATTTCTTTACCAGAAAACTCGTGTACAGGATACAGATCTTCCTTCAAATATCTTGAAATAATCTCTATCAATTTCTTTTCTGAAATTGGTCTCGTTAATACTTCAAATCCTTCAATATTTTCTCTGGCGTCTTTAGCCACCAACACTACAGGCGTCTCGGATTTTTTTACGGTGTCAAGAATCGATAGATCGTTCTCAGAAATCCTATCAAGATCCACTATAACCAGCATGTATTTTGCTTCCTTGCATAAAAGTGGGAGCATAGATATATTTAGAGTCGTTCTGTGTTTGATGTTATACCGTGAAAGAAGCGAAGCGATATTTTCAAAAAAGTTTTTATCTTTGCCTGCAATTAAAACAACCTTGTTGGTGTCTTCCTTTTTGTTTATAACTTTTTCTATTTCCTCTTTCGATGGAAGTTTCGTTGGAAGTGAGACAACGACTTTTGTCCCTTTGCCCATATGACTTTCGATATATAATTTACCGTTCATAAGATCAACGAGCTTCTTTGTAATAGCAAGACCGAGTCCCGTACCACCATACTTTCTCGACATTGTTCCATCCAGCTGCGTAAACGGTTCAAAAATCTTATCAAGTTTTTCCTCGGGAATCCCTATCCCTGTATCGTTAACAATGTACGTGATCTTCCCTTCTTTATAATTAGCCTGTATGGTTATATATCCTTGCGAGGTAAACTTGATACCATTTGACACGAGATTTGTCAAAATTTGTTTGATTCTGAAAGCATCGCCAACAACATATTCAGGAACATTATTATCTAGACTATAAGCAAGATGTAAACCCTTAGAGTAAGCCATAGGAAGATACGTTTCAACAAGCTCTTTCAACAAATTTCGGGGGCTATATATTTCTTCGTATATCTGCATTTTTCCAGATTCAATCTTCGAAAGATCCAGAACGTCATTTATAAGACTCAGTAGATGTTCTCCGCTTCGGTATATTGTTACAAGGTGTTTCCGCTTTTCTTCATTAGTTTCCTCATTGAGAAGAAGCTCTGTAAACCCGAGGATAGCATTCATCGGCGTTCGCATTTCATGAGACATATTGGCCAAAAATTCTGATTTCATACGACTTGCTTGTCTGTCTTCTGCTGTTGCTTTCCTCAACAATTCATTTGATTTCCTGAGCTTTTCGAGAGTCATTTCAATGAATTCCATTGTTTTATTAAGTTCCATAGATATTTTTCCGAGCTCATCATTAGATTTAAACTCCACACGCTCAAAAGAACCGTCACGGATCGATGTAAATCCAGACAGTATTGAGTCCAGAGCCGTAGATATATAACGGTTCAAAGACCACGAAAAAACCAAAGAGAAAAAAACGACCCCCACGACGATAAGAAACATTATTGGAATAAGCCTGTTGACAAGTTGAACAAGTAGTGTTTCTGACTGCAGGACAAAAACTTTAACACCAGCAATATCTACCGAATCCGTAAGATACACTTGTCCCCATCCAAATATGGATAAGATCCCTCTCGGCTGGCTAACAACAAAAGGACGCGAAGTTGCCTCTTTACTTTGCTGGATGACCGAACGTACGTAAATACCCGTTTGGATAAACTCTTGAGGGACTATATAATGATCATTATAACTAATAAAAACCGTTGCATCTTCACCAAGGTATTTGGATAAGCTTCCAATCAATTCTCCGTCAAAAATACTGCCAATTATTGCCTGCTTATTTGGTGTTTCAAATACCATCAAATATACTGGTTCACTATTAAGTAAAACAACCTTTGAACCTGATTGAACCAAACGTGCGATTTCATCAAATCCAACTCCAATTAAATTTTTAACTATATTAACCCTTCCGTCCCCTTCGAGTTCAATAAGCAAATCGATATCATCGTCAACAATACCGGTCTCTATATATACCTCATAAAGCTGTTTATACTCATTTCTCAATTCAGCAAACCATTTGTACACATTCTGCTTTTTGATCTCCAAATAACGTGTATATTCATCTCTAGCAGAATGGGAAAGCGAAAGCGAGAAAGCGATGACCACTACAATTAAAACTGAAAGAACAAAAATAAAAAATTCCAACGAAACTTTATTGCTGAGCTTTTTCATCACCTTCACTCCTAACGAAGACTTTCTATTTTTAAATGTTTGAAAACCTCTATATTCTTTCAATCTTCAAAAACAAAAGGTTTACCCGAAAAACATTGAGTATTGCAAAAATCAATCAAACGACACAGTACAATTTTATCATCCCAAAGGTGTTATCAAAAATCAGATAAATATAAGATTTCAAGAAAATGATAAAATAAACTCAGGGAGGTGCTAAAAGTGACGGAATTTCTTGCGATAATTGGAGCACTATTTCTTTTGTATATTGCTATAAGAGCCTTTCCAGTTTTGGTTGGCGTAGTTGTTGGTATCGGTGTTCTCCTGTTGATTGTTTTCTTGATTATTGGACTCACTTTCTTACTGCTTCCGCTTTTGGGAATAATCGCCTTGATCGTACTCGTCGCAAAACTGTTTGCTGTATGAGGATTCAAATAAAAAACGTTGTTGGTTGTACGTTGTGCGTTGTACGTCTCTTTTCTAAACCCAAGATCCGACCTTTGCTTTTTCCGTCATAGGCACTAATCACCGGCGTAGCCGCTCGTACCAACTGCGAAGCAGTTCGTGACAACTCTTGAAGAGTTCGCAACAACCGTTCTTTGGTTCGAGTCGAGCGTTCTTTCTCGGACTCTCGTTTCTCGGACTCTCGATTTTTGGCTCCAAAGGAGGAATACCTATGAGTATAACCACAGGTGGAGGAGATAAAGGTGAAACCAGCCTCTGGTCTGGCGAAAGGGTATCTAAAGATGATTTACGTGTCGAAGCATACGGAACGATAGATGAATTGAATTCACATATCGGTGAAGCCAGGCATTACTGTAAATCAAAAGAAACCAAGGAACTTCTTTTAAGAATTCAAAATGACCTTTTCAAAGTGGCGGGGCAACTGGCTTCTAAAGGTAAATTATTCATCGAACCAGTAACTGAAACCAATGTTCAATGGCTAACAGAAAAAGTGCACCACTATGAAAAAATCATCAAATTAAAAGGTTTCGTTATCCCGGGAACGACAATTCAATCTGCAAAATTAGATATATGCCGAACAGTAGCAAGAAGAGCAGAAAGAAGAATTGTCAGTCTGTATAAGACTGAAAAGATTGCCAATGAACTTTTGAAATATATGAACAGATTATCGGATTTCCTATTCATTTTGGCTCGCTTTGAGGAGCACCTTGAAGGAAAACTCATGTACAAAAACGATGTGTAAAACCGGGGCTTAAGCCCCGGTTATTTAAATATCGAGTTTATCGGTAAGTTTGTCAATAAGTTCATCATCTACAAGATAGGGAAGAGTTATGTGATCTTCGCCTACATTTTTCTTATTATACTCTATTGCGGTTTCGATCGAGTGTTCATTTCTCGCCCAGGCTCTTCTAGACACACCACTCATAACATCCCATGCGACAGCAGTCTTTATTACTTCGTCAACCCTTCTACTACCATCAAGCACAAGGCCGAACCCTCCGTTGATAGCCTTTCCAATACCGACTCCACCACCGTTATGAAGTGCTACGAGCGTCATTCCTCTTGCAGCATTCCCGGCGAAACAGTGGGTAGCCATGTCCGCCATTATGTTGCTTCCATCCTTTATATTCGAGGTTTCCCTGAATGGGGAATCCGTACCACCCGTGTCATGGTGATCCCTTCCTATCATGATTGGTCCTACTTCTCCGCGCCTTACCATCTCATTAAACCTAAGAGCTATTCGAATTCTCCCTTCAGCATCAGAATAAAGAATCCTAGCCTGGGTGCCAACTACTAACTTATTTTTCTCAGCATCTCTTATCCAGATGTAATTATCCCTGTCTTGCCCTCGTCTTGTTGGATCTATACACTCCATAGCAGCTTTATCGGTTTTTACGAGATCCTCATGCTTGCCACTGAGACACACCCATCTGAAAGGACCGTAACCGTAGTCAAAAAGCATGGGCCCCATGATATCCTCTACATAAGAAGGGAAAATAAAGCCTTCGCTAGTATCGACACCATTTTTGGCTATCTCTTTGACACCAGCGTCGAAAACGGCCTTCATGAAACTGTTGCCATAATCGAAGAAATACGTTCCCCGTTCTACCAGAGTCTTAATGAGCTCAAAATGCTTTCTGAGAGATCTATTTACTAGTTCTTTGAATTTCTGTTTGTTTGTTCTAAGAAGTTCTGTTCTCTCTTCAAAAGTAATGCCCTGAGGACAGTATCCACCATCGTAAGCAGCATGACAGGAAGTTTGGTCGGACAACAGATCGATGTGAATGTTGTTATCCACAGCGTACTGAAGGAGATCAACCACGTTTCCGTAATAAGCAATGGCTATGCTCTTTCCGTCTTTCTTGTACTCGAGAGCAGTCTTAAAGACCTCATCGAGATCATCAAGAACCACATCAATCCATCCCTGTTCAAGTCTCGTCTGTATTCTTGAATAATCAACCTCGGCGATTATTCCAACTCCATTGGCAATTCTCACAGCTTTACCCTGAGCACCACTCATTCCACCCAATCCAGAAGAAACAAAAAGATTACCCCTCAAGTCACCATCATCGGGTACACCAAGTTTCAGCCTTCCTGCATTCAAAATAGTATTGAACGTTCCATGTACGATTCCCTGAGGGCCGATGTACATCCAGCCGCCGGCGGTCATCTGCCCGTAGTTGGCCACACCAAGTGCTTGCGCTCTTATCCAGTTTTCCTGGTTGTCGAACATCCCCACCATAAGCGCATTGGTAATGATAACCCTTGGAGCATTTCTTGAAGATTTGAAAAGCCCCAGAGGATGTCCAGACATTACCACAAGCGTTTGCTCTTCCGTCATAACTTCAAGATATTTCTTCGTAAGCTGGTATTGTATCCAGTTTTGAAACACCTGACCTGTCTCACCGTATGTAACCAGTTCATAAGGATAGAGCGCGACATCGAAATCCAGATTGTTGTCGATCATAACCTGAAGGGCTTTCCCCTCCAGAGTCTTTCCTTTGTACTCATACACAGGTTTTCCCTTTATAGGACCTTTAGGGCGGAACCGGTAACCGTAAATTCTCCCTCTGGTGAGCAGTTCGTTAAGAAATTCGGGTGCCAATTTCTCATGAAGTTCCTCGGGAATATATCGCAGAGCATTTTTCAGCGCTAGCTTTATCTCTTTTTTGTTCAATGTTAATTCTCTTTTTGGCGCTCTCCTTATCCCTGGTAGGAACTCCGGATCAGGCGGTAGAACCGGATCGAGCTTGATAGTCATAGCTTGTGAAATATCAAAATTTGAAATCATAGAAACCTCCCCCGATTTGTAAGAATTTTATTATTGAACATTTTACATACAATATAATTTTATCACTTCGCGTTATCTCAAAAAATTGATATTAAAAATCAGCATTACTGATTGATATCGACGTCCTCTATCACTAATTGAACCTGAAAACTACCAGCCAGTAACCGAAACAAACGTTTTTCGTTTTCGTTTTTTAGTCTTAAGATTAAAACTATAATTCCCATTTTTTGATAGCAAACAGTGCATGTTAAAATATAAAAGCGTCGTCCGCACCACAATCCTCTATGAAATGTCCCCTTCAAGACGACTATGCACATAAAAACTTAACAGGTGAAAAATCGGATAGGAGTGTAAATCGGTGTGGTGTTTCCGAAAAAATGGATATGTGCGATTATACTGATTCTTCTTTTGCTATCACCCCAAAGTTTTGCTCTGGATGATACTGTTACCAAACAACACTACGTCTTTGGTGGGGATCATGATTATCCTCCATACGAATTTATAGATGAAAACGGCAATCCCGCAGGTTTCAATATTGATTTGCTTGGAGCTATTGCTGAAGTTATGGGTATGGATATTGAGATACGGCTTGGTCCCTGGAACGAAGTAAGAACAGCTCTCGAAAGAGGGGAACTAGACGGCCTTACAGGAATGTATTATTCTGAACAGAGAGACAAACTGGTTGATTTCTCTACAGGATTTCTCATTGTTCATACAACGGTATTTGTTCGTAAAGATTATAATGGAATAACCTCAGAGGAAGACCTGGCAGGCAAGGAAATAATCGTTCCGTATGGAGATATCATGCATGACTATTTACTCGAAAAAAAGATCACTGACAAAATCATCACTGTCGAATCACCTGCCCAGGCTTTGCGCCTTCTCGCTTCAGGAAAACACGATTGCGCTCTTTTGGGGAATCTTCAAGGATTTTATCTTGCAAAAAAACTAAAACTAGATAACATAAAGGCGATTAAATCCGTCTTATTCACTCAAGAATATTGTTTTGCTACTAAAGAAGGAAACGATCAGCTTTTAAGTAGCCTCAACGAAGGGCTGGCTATAATCAAAGAGACAGGTAAATACAAAGAGATCTATGAAAATTGGTTTGGGACGTTGTCAGCACAACATCTTATAATCAAAAATTTAACAAAGTACGGATCGATAATCTTGTTGATTTTAACTGTTGGATTTTTGCTTGCCTTGAGCTGGTCGAGAGTTTTAAAGATAAGAGTAGAAGAAAAAACAAAAGAATTACGAAAAGAACTGCTCGAAAGAATGATTACTGAAGAAAAACTCCGCGTTAGTGAAGAGCGATACCGCAAGCTTTTCGAGAGTATGCTCGATGGTTTTATTCTCCTTAAACCCGTGGCAGATAAAGATGGTAATATAAACAATTTCAAGATCATCGAAGCAAATACCTCTTTTTTGAAAGCAGTAGGCAAGAAGAAAGAAGAAGTCGTGGGGAAAATGCTCTGGGACATATTTCCAACGGTTTACAAATCCCACATAAAAGTCTATGAAAAAGTTATAGAAACAGGAAGACCAACACATTTTGAAATCCATTCAGATGAAACAAACAAAACATTTGAGATAGTCGGATTCACTCCGCAGACTGGTTATTTTGCTGCAATCGTAAGAGATATAACCCAAAGAAAGCAGGCTGAAAAAGCCCTGAAAGAATAATCTGGAAAAAATCAGGAAACTACATGAAATAGCGTTAAAAATGGAAAAGAGTAAATCTGAAGAAGAAGTATATCACTTAATTGTCGAAGCAGCTAAAAAGATACTTGAGTTCGACATTTACAGTCTCGACATAGTTGAAGGAAATAAATTCGTGGTTAAAGCAATATCTGAAAAAGTTGCAAGTCCGGAAATCATGGAGGCTCCCCTAAATGAGGGTATAGCCGGAAAAACTTTCCGTACAGGCAAAACCATCGTGGTAAAAGATATCGCTAATGAACCGGAAGCGAAACCCCGGAGTAAAGAATACCGTTCAGCTATAAGCATACCAATAGGCAATATAGGTGTTTTCCAGACAATCTCAACGAAGAGGAACGCTTTCAGCAAAGAAGATGTTGAACTTGCGGAACTACTCATTTTCCATGCCACAGAAGCAATTGAACGAATTCGCTCAGAGGCAAAGATAAAATATCTCATCTTTCACGATCACCTGACAGGGGTTTACAATCGAGCATTCTTCGAAGAGGAGTTAAAACGTTTTGACGCTGAATCCCATCTTCCCCTTAGCATAATCATGGGAGATGTAAACGGCCTTAAACTCGTAAACGACGCTTTTGGACATACCGAGGGAGATCGTCTGTTAAAAACCGTCGCCACATCAATAATCTCCTCTTGCAGGCCACAAGACATTGTAGCTCGATGGGGCGGAGATGAATTTATAATCTTATTGCCGAGGGCCGGTTATATGCTCGCCGAAAGAATATTGAAACGAATCAAGATGAATCTGGAAAAATCTGACGAGGGTTCATATATCCCTATTAGCGTAGCTTTTGGAATTGCGACTAAAGAAAATGCCGACCAAAATATTCAAGAAATTCTGAAAAAAGTCGAAGAACAAATGTATAAAAACAAACTTTTGAAAAGCATGAGCACCAGAAATTCAATAATAACTTCCCTTGAAAAAATGTTACTCGAAAAGAGCAATGAAACCGAAGAACACGCAAGGCGCATGAGAAAAATAGCCTATGAATTCGGAAAGTATATCAATCTCACGGACAGTGAGATCAACGATTTAGTTTTGCTGGCTGCACTTCACGATATTGGAAAGATATCCGTACCTGAATCAATACTCAAGAAACCTGGTCCACTGACAGTCGAAGAATGGGAAAAAATAAAAGAGCATCCGGAAACAGTTTATCGTATAGCATTAAACTCGCCAGACCTTGTTACTATAGCAGATGGTATCCTGTACCATCACGAATGGTGGAATGGAAGCGGTTATCCACGAGGGCTTAAGGAGGAAGAAATACCGTTTATAGCGAGGGTCATTTCAATAATTGATGCGTACGATGTCATGACTTCTGGACGCCCTTATAAGAAACGGCTGAGCAAAGATAAAGCCCTCGAAGAGATAAAGAAATCCTCGGGAATCCAGTTTGATCCCAGGCTTGCAAGGTTATTTATGAAGTTCATGCAAAGCCTGAAAGACTTTGAAGAATCTGATAGAAATTCTGATAAAGATAAAAGTTATCATGAGTAAGGAGGTAAAAAATGACAAAAAAAGAGCTTGAAAACAAAATAAATGAAAGACTGAATAGTCTAACAAAACCAAAAGAAAGCCTTGGCTTCCTTGAGGATATAGCATTGAAGATGGGAAAAATACAGGGAAAAGTCCTTCCAAAACTACCGGAGAAAAAAGCGGTTTTTGTCTTCGCAGGAGACCACGGTGTTACGGAGGAAGGAGTTTCTGCGTATCCAAAAGAAGTAACGGCACAGATGGTGTTGAATTTTTTGAATGGTGGAGCAGCGATAAACGTCTTTTCAAGGCATGTTGGAAGTGAAGTTTATGTTGTTGACGCAGGGGTTGATTATGATTTTCCTGCTCATGAAAGGCTTTTGAATAAGAAAGTTGGAAAAGGCACGAAAAATTTCTCCAAAGAACCTGCGATGTCAAGGGAAGAAGCGGAAAAATCGATAGAATATGGAAAAGAAATAGTACGCTTCGCTAAAGAAAAAGGGTTTGAATTGGTCGCCGTAGGTGATATGGGAATAGGAAACACAACAACCGCAACCGCTATTGCCGTGGCATTGGGGCACAACCTTTCAGAACTGATAGATATTGGAACGGCTATAACCGGGCAACAATTGGAGAAGAAAGAGGCAGTGGTAAGACAAGCTATTTCAATTCACGAACCATTTATGGATCCTATTGATGTCTTATCGAAAGTAGGTAGCTACTGTCTGGGAGAAATGGCAGGATTTATACTCGAATGCGCACAATTAAATATTCCTGTAGTTATAGATGGGTTCCCAACCACAGCGGCTGCCCTCATAGCAGCACAACTGAATCCTGAAGTCGTTGACTGTATGTTTGCCGGGCATCGTTCAAAGGTTAAGGGACATAGAGTGTTGCTTGATGCTCTCAATCTACGCCCTATCCTGGATCTTGATATGCGTCTCGGCGAAGGAACAGGGGCTGTGCTTTCTTTCTCGATTATAGAAGCAGCCATTAAGATGATCAATGAAATGGCAACCTTTGATGACGCGAACGTTTCAAAGGGGAAAGAAAAATGATCTTAATTACAGGAGGAGAACGCTCAGGGAAAAGCCGCCTCGCACTGGAACTGGCGTTGAAAAAAGGAAGAAAAAAGAGCATTCATCGCAACAGCAGAAGCCATAGATGAGGAAATGAGTTCGCGTATAGCAAAACACAAAGAGGAGCGGGGGAACCTGTTCGTTACATACGAAGAACCGCTGGACATACACGAGATCCTGAAAAAGACAGGGGATTACGACGTTGTTGTGGTGGAATGCATGACAACGTGGTTGGGGAATCTTTTCCACTACGGTCGAAATACCGAGGAGATGGTTGAAAAGTTTATCGGCAGTATCAATGGAAATGAGATAATCGTAAGCAATGAAATAGGCATGGGGGTGATACCGGAAAACCCGATCACCCGGACTTTTGTGGAAGCGCTCGGAAGGCTAAACGCAAGAATCGCGCAGATAGCAGATGAGGTTTACTTTGTAGTTTCAGGGATAGGTGTGAAGATAAAATGATAGGATCTACCTCATGGGTAATTCCCGGAACATATTACGAAAACGCTTTACTCCTCGAAGAACTCGTAGACTTTGTGGAGCTGTTGGTTTATACGTGGGATGAAGATACAAAGACACTTCTCTTTAATGAAATGGATAAACTCTTACAGCTTGATCTGTCTTATACAGTTCACCTCCCGATGGATCGGCTGGACAACGTAATACGCGCCTACAATTTTTTTGAAGACGCGCAGTTTCCTGCCATAAACTATGTTCTCCACCCAATCGAAGGGTGGAGAACAATTTTGGGAGAAAACATCGCCCTGGAAAACCTCAAAGAAATCATTGAACCTCATAATAGAATGGTTTTTGATGTCGGGCACCATTTTCTTGGGAAAAAATTCCCTGCTCATCTGAAGGAAGCGATTGTAGAAATACACGCAATGGGAGTAATCGATGGAAGAGACCATCTCCCACTCGATCGCGAAACGGCAGCGTTCATCAAAGGCTTCATGGGAGATCTTATTACCGAAAATGTTCTTATAAACTTTGAGGTTTTCGATCTTGAAGATTTGAAAAACTCTCTCAAAGTATGGAGTGATACCTTTGTGGAATGACATGAAACTTGCAATAGCATTCCTGAGCAGAGTACCAGTCCCTCTAAAACAAAATAAAGGGAACCTAAAAAAAATCTGTGCGTATTTCACATTCGTAGGATATCTGGCCGGCGTATTCTATTTTTCTATGAAGCTTATAAGCGAAAACTTTTTATGGACGCTGTTATCAGTTGCACTTGGATTTTACCTTTTTGATCTATTTCACTTTGATGGTCTCTTAGATACGCTAGACGGGTTCTTCTATCAGGGAACGAAGGAGCGGCGTTTTGAAATAATGTCAAAAGGAGATATCGGCCCCTTCGCTTTTTTCTATGCCGCATTGTATATAGTGGCTTATCTTTACGCTTTTTTGCATGTAGATCCAATTGATCTCATTTATGTGGCAGTTCTCGGAAGATTCTCCATGAATATTCTTTTGCACTTCGGAAAACCAGCAAAAAACACGGGGCTTGGAAAGTTATTACATCCCTATGAAAAAAAGCATACCCTTATAAGCCTTGTTTTTACCATTCCTCTTGTATACTTTCCTCTAAACTACATCATTTCGTTATCTATCGCGCTATTGCTGGGAAGCTCTATGCATTTCATTACAAATAGAAAAATCGAAGGGTATACCGGCGATGTACTAGGGGCAACTTGCATGTTTTCCCAGCTTTCAATTATGGTAGCACTTTCGCTAATTTGATACGTACTCCCTATCGTCGATAGTTAATCTTCCACAAAAATATTCTCGATTCCATATTTTCGCCTATCCACCTCTGATATATAATCAAGATAGGGGGGCAATAATGTTGATGATAGGGGGGGATAATGTTGATCCAAAAGACCGTTAGGTATGCTCTGAGAATATTGGTTAAGCTGTCCATCGAGAATAGAGCCTTGAATTCAAAAGAAATCTCTCTATCCGAAAATCTCGATCACGGTTTTACATTGAAAATTCTCTACTATCTCAAAAAAGCTGGATTGGTTCGAGCTATTCGCGGTCGAAAAGGTGGATACGCTCTTGCAAAGAATCCCGAAGATATAACCATAGCAAAGATATTCGAGGCTATACCAGACGTTGAAGAAAGGCTCATCGACTGTGATACCAGCTGCAAATTTCACAAAGAATGCTACGTGAAGGATTTCTGGGAATTGACAAACCATATCATAGGGTACACCTTTTCAAATGTATCCATCGCCAATATAATCAATAATAATTTCAAGGAAAAGATCAAGTTCCTGGAAGGGGAATTTCATCAATGAAGTCTGAGAGTGTGAACAAAGTTCAGCTTGCAAAACAATTTCAAATGCTTGCAAGGCTCCTGGAAGTTCTCAAAGAAAACCCTTTCAAAATAAGGGCCTATCGTTTTGCTGCCAACGTAATTGGTTCATTGGACAGAAGGGAGCTTAATCTGAAAGATGTTCAGGAGCTCTCAAAAATCAAAGGGATCGGAAAAGCCATTGTGGAAAAGTCAAAGGAGTTCCTCGAAACCGGAAAGATCAGGAAGCTGGATGAAATCAGGGAAATGATACCGGATACAATAAGGGTCCTCGCAGAACAAACAACTCTATCGTCAAAAACCCTTGCAGTTATGTGGAAGGATTACGGTATCGCAAAGAAAGAGGAAATTATCTCTTTTCTTAATGACTACAAAAGGTCTCTTAAACTAAGCGATTCAGACCTCGAGAAAGTCAAAGAGGTTTTAAACAACGAATCGTAACTGTGTGATCTGAAAGGATAAGGAGGAAACACCATTGGCGTTTACGAAAGATAGGCAGTTTTACAAGTTTGCAGCTTATGGCTTCTTAAAAAACTTACGGTTTTTCGAACCATTTCTAATTCTCTTCTTTCGTGAAATGGGGCTTTCATTTTTACAGATAGGAATGCTCTTCTCGATAAGAGAAATTGCTACCAATCTTCTCGAACTACCTACGGGACTCGTTGCGGATATATACGGCAGACGAATCTCCATGCTTTTTTCTATGACATCTTATATCATTTCTTTCATAATTTTCTATTTCTTCCCGAATTTCTATATTTATGCTCTAGCAATGGTTCTCTTTGCCTTTGGTGAAGCTTTCAGGACCGGAACACACAAGGCCATGATCCTCGAGTACCTTCGCATGAATAAAATACTCGACAAAAGGGTAGAGTATTATGGTTCAACCCGTGCCGCTTCACAACTTGGCTCAGCTATAAACTCACTCATCGCTGCGGCCATAGTCTTTTACAGCGGCAATTACAAGGTAGTCTTTCTCGCTGCAACGTTACCATATATCTTCAATCTCATAAACCTCGCAACGTATCCAAAGGAACTTGATGGAGAGATCAAAAAGACCGGAAAACGGGAGACCTTCAAAGAGTTTTTTGGTATATTCAAGAACAAAGACTCTCTAAAAGGTATCATGAACTCTTCTATCTTCGATGCATTTTTCAAAACCGTTAAAGAGTACCTGCAACCGGTTTTAAAATCTCTGGCACTTTCCCTGCCTGTAATGCTAGCGTTCAGTAATAATGAAAGAACAGCGGTAGTCGTCGGCATTGTATATTTCTTTATCTATCTGGCAACAAGCTATGCTTCGAAGAATGCATCGAAAGTAGCTAAAAAGATCGGAAATAAGGAAAAGGCTATCAATATCACTTATCTGTTGGGAGCGGTTTTAATAATACTCTCCGGTGTCTCTCAGCGCCTCAATTTCCAGATTGGCGCGGTGATCTTTTTCCTGATACTATTTGTTATTGAAAACATACGAAGGCCCCTGAACGTAGCTTATATCAGCGAAAAGATATCCCATAAAACCATGGCATCGGGATTGTCCGCAGAATCACAGTTGAAAACTCTTTTAACAGCTGTTCTAGCACCAACAATAGGGTTTCTTGCTGACAAAATTACCATCGGTGGTGCATTGGTTGTCTGTGGGTTCGTGATGTCCATATTCTATTTGCTGATCCGTCTGCGTGAAGAAAAATGACCATCAGGAGGGATAAAAAGTGAAAGCAATGATTCTCGCCGCCGGAAAAGGAACAAGGGTAAGACCTTTAACAAACAAAATTCCAAAGCCCATGATACCAATCGTAACCAAACCTACAATCGAGTTTCTAATCGAGCTTCTAAAAAACCACGATGTTACAGAGATAATGATAAACATCTCACATCTTGGCTGGCTCATTCAGGACTACCTTAGAAATGGCTCAAAATACGGGGTAAACATTGGCTACTCCTTCGAGGGAAAACTTTTGCCAGATGGAACCCTTGAAACTGAACCTATTGGTTCTGCCGGTGGGATGAAACTTATCCAGGAACGCTATAACTTTTTTGACGAGACTTTTATCGTACTATGCGGCGACGCAATTGTTGATTTGGACATCACCGAGGCCTATAATTTTCATAAATCAAAGGGAGCATTAGCTACGATCATAACAAAAGAAGTCAGCAAGGACCAGGTGTCAAATTACGGTATCGTGGTTACAGATGAAAAAGGGAAAGTGTTGAGTTTTCAGGAAAAACCCTCCTCGGAAGAAGCAAAATCGAACATAGCCAATACCGGCATTTACATTTTCGAGCCTGAAATATTTGAACACATACCTTCAGGTGAATTCTACGATATCGGGAGCCAGCTCTTCCCGAAGCTCGTCAGCGAGGGCAAACCCATTTACGCCTATTCTATGGATTTCAATTGGTTCGACATAGGCCGGAACAAAGATTATCTGGTTATCCTTGAAAAAGCTCTCTCTGGAGAGATTAAAAACTTCTATCCTGGTGGGAAGGAGATTTATCCGGGTGTCTGGGTTGGTACAGGGGCGGTAATATCTCAAGGGGTTGAAATAAAACCGCCTGTCTATATAGGAAGCAGTACAATATTGGAGAAAGGCGTTACTATCACTGGGCCCGCAATCATAGGAGCAAACTGTTATATTAGTAAAGACAGCCACATTGCCAACGCTTTTGTGATGGACTATTGTTATTTGAAACCCGGTACCTCTCTTTCCAGAATACTGGTTACTCCAGAATATTTTGTCCATTCTGATGGCGAAAGTGGAGAAATCTCCGAAAGCCATCTCAGTAAATCCGTAAAGGACGTCCGTACGCTCGGAATAGAAATGAAAGAAGCATAAGAAAACTATTTTACGATACAACAAATAAAAGAGGTGGAGCGAACGCTCCACCTTTGTCTTTGCTATTTTCCAAGATCTATCAGCACATCATCCATGATATATGGATCTGTCTTCTCGCCGCCACCAAAATGGAAGGCTTTTGGTTTAGGATACAGATCACGGTAACGTGCCTCAATCCCATCAAAATCCCATGTGGTGATATAAAATTTGAATCCATCAAAGCTATCCGGCCTTCCAAGAACCTCACTCGGGATTATCAGCGTTACCTCTCTGGTCATCTTGTTTGTTTTAACCTGAGGTGTTGGAGATATAGGAGTACCGAACGCTTGTGGTCCGCTTCCTTCTGAAGAATAAGCGACAATCGACCAACCGTTGGCAAATATGAAATAATCCCAATCAAGCCCATCTGGCATTTTCGCATTCTGGAACGGCAAATCTTTTGCACCCGTTTTACTTGGGTCATCTATGTAGATCTGGAATGTTACATGGTCAAAGCCATTTTGCGGGCTCCAGGACGTTGTCAAATCTTTTATCTTCATGGTTATAACAAGGCTTGCGCCGATCTGCTTTATCGTAACTCCCAGCAGGTCCATCTGTCTCTTGAACGTAACATCGGTGGGGTAAAGATATTTTCCAAAGGGTCCATGGTCATCGCCTTCAGGGTCTTCCACCTGTGCCAGGAGTTTTTCCGGTATATCGAGGATTACCTGATAATCTTCAGAGTAAGTAGTATCTGTCCGTTTTTGACCGTAAACCTTGAAAACAATGGTGTGAATCCCCGGGTCGAATTTAGAGATGTCCCATTCATACGACCATTTTCCGTCGATTACATCAACAGAAACGCTTGCGTCTATTCTGGTATCAAAGATTATCTTGACGCTCTTTGCATTCTTTGCAGTACCGGTGATTACAAAGTTACCGGTTATTTTCTGTCCCTGTTTGAGATTTGGATAAATTTCTACTGTTGGCATCTTCACTTTTTTCTTTTGTGTTGTCGCTATACCAACGTAAACGGAGCGCGGATTTAATACGAGATTCAACTCTCCATCTTTGTCGGCACTGTATTTTTTCTTCAACGTATTGAGGGTGTAAAGCGGTTCTATAACCGTTCCAGGTTCTAACCTCGTTTTCAGGTTGGTTATTATCCTTCTTTCGTTCGAAGTATTCAGCATGACATATGCTGTAACCTCTTCATCGCTTATCTTAAAAGCGAAGATGCCGGGGCCATTTGGATCATCTTTGAGAACCTCTATGTGACCATGACGAAATACAGGATTACTCTTTCTAAACTCCGTCAATTCACGAATGAACTGGTACATTTCAAAGAAAGTATCGTAATGATCCACACCACCTGAGGCATACCCTTCCTTGAACATAGCCGCTCTCGTTTCTACAAATCCCTGTTCCGTTCCGTAATAGATCACCGGTATACCCGGAACGGTAAAGAGAAATGCAAGAGCCTGTTTTACGGTAGCCAATCCTGCACCCTTTAAGAATCGTTCCATATCGTGATTGTCTATGAACGTTACCAGCCTCTCAGGATGTTCGAATTGTTCGCGGCGCTCTAAACGGTAACGGAGGTTCGCCGTAGCCTTTCCTTCCTTAAAAACGCGCCTTATCTCTATGTTCAACGGGAAGTCGAGCATGGCACTCATACCGTCTTCGAAATAGCTCTCCAGAATCTTTTCACCTGAATCATCGTATGGATCAGACCTTATCCAGCCTCGCCAAAAGTTATAAAATCTTCCTTTCCGAGAGCTTTCGCAGTCTCATAAACACCGTTTTTACCATTCAAAAATTCCTTCCAGAACTCGTGAGGAACGTAAATGACGGTGTCAATTCTAAAACCATCTACTCCCGCTTCTTTTATCCAGTAAGTATAGCTATCCTTTAAGGCTTCAATAACCACCGGATTTTCCGTGTTGAGATCATCCAGTCCTGCCATCTGATAATTTAGCTTCTGGTTGGGATCACTGTAATTCGTAATATCCGGTGTCCAGTGATAAATGTTCTTATCCTTATCTTCCAGATAATCGTTTAACGAAAACGGATACTGTTCTGGGGCAGAAGTGGGAACACTTTCAGTGTTTTTGTAAAACTTTCCACCAACGAACTTGAAATAATCTCCAACATGATTGGCAACAATATCTTGAATCACGTACAAACCTCTCTTATGAGCCTCTTCAACAAACTTCTTATAAAGTTCCAGGTCTCCGAAATGCTCATCAATCTTCTTGAAGTCCCTTGCCCAGTAACCGTGATATCCACCATAATTTACCCACGGATTCCACCACTGGTTGGCAATGGGAGGTGTGATCCATATGGCAGTTGCACCAAGCTCTTTAATGTAATCGAGCTTTTCGATCAACCCGGCAAGATCTCCCCCGTTATAACGCGCATTGTCGTTTCCATACTCCCCCATGCCAAAATTGTCGTTGGTTGGGTCTCCATTTGCAAAACGATCAATCATAACGAAATAAATTATCTGGTCTTCCCACTTCGGGGAAGGAACTGCCAGAGCTAAAACACATACCAGCATCAAAAGAAATAACAAAATTAGCCTTCTCACACTATCACCCCTCTTTAAAATAAGAAATCGTTGTAGGTTGTCGGTTGTACGAAAAACATCGAGAGTCCGAGAAACCGAGAGCCGAGACTATAGAAAACCGGTTCTAGGGTTTAGGGTCTAGGTGTTAGTTTGTAATCAACTCCGGAGGAGTTCGTGGCAACTCAGAATGAGTTCCCTACACTGGCGTAGCCAATCGCTCAGGTTCTCGAATTCTCGGATTCTACGTTTTCCCACCACGATTCTAACCCAAAAAATATATTAAAACTACCGCTGCCGCTCTATAACTGTCAAAGGGTCTTAACTCCCGATTTTTGATTGATAGTTGACAGCAGCCAATTTTCTGAGAAGAAAAACATATTTAACCAGCAAAAAAGCGCAAGCTCTCAGCTTGCGCTTTTTTGTTCATTAAAAACTGCCAAATTAACTCTTTTCTTCTCTAGAGTATGGAACACCCAGCGCAGCAGGCGCCCCAACTTTAACCTTCATCTTCTCTGTGGAAGTAAATACAAGCACAGCAACGGTCAAAAGATATGGGAACATCATGAGAATATGGGAAGATATCGTTGTTCCGAGAGCCTGCATCCTCAAGCCAAGCGCAGTCACTCCACCAAAGAGATAAGCTCCGAGCAAAGCTTTTGCAGGATCCCAGGTTGCAAACAACACGAGCGCTATCGCAATCCATCCACGACCAGCAGTCATGTTTTCTATCCACATGGAAGTATATGCAAGAGAAAGATAAGCTCCACCAATTGCTGTTATAGAAGCACCAAAGATAGTGTAAAGATAACGAATAGCGAAAACATTTATACCCCTGGCATCAGCGGCATCCGGGGCTTCCCCAACAGCTCTAAGAATCATTCCCGGTTTAGTTTTGTATATATAGAACCACATGATGGGAACGAGTATATAACTCACATAAACCAGCAGATCGTGAGAAAACAATATATCGCCAATATAAGGAATCTTTGAAAGAACAGGAAGCTCGATTACCTGAAACTGCTTTGCAACAACACCAATGTAATTCTTTCCCCAGAGACCGCTAATCCCTGTGCCAAGCATCGTTATTGCAAGACCACTAACAACCTGGTTTATCCTCAGGGTTATCGTGAAGAAGGCGTGTACTAAACCAAGAACAGCACCAGCGATCATCGCCGCCAAAACGGCGAGAAGCAAATTGTTCGTATGGTATGAAACCACAAATCCACTTATTGCTCCTACCAACATCATGCCTTCAAGCCCCAGGTTCATAACCCCGGAACGTTCTGTGAATATATCTCCTAAAACAGCAAATAACAATGGTGTTCCAGCTCTTACCGTAGCTTGAAGCGTTGTTATAAAGATCGAATTCATTTCGTTCATGATCTCACTTCCTCTTCCTTCACAAATCTTATTCGATACCGGAATATAGATTCACCGCCAAGCAACGAGAACAAGACAAGACCCTGGAATATATAAACAAGTGATAGGGGTAATCCAAAAAACATCTGAAGCTGCTCATTCCCGACCAAAAGCCCACCAAACAAGAATGCCGCTACCAGAACGCCAATCGGGTTGAGTTTGGCAAGCCAGGCAATGATTATCGCTGTGTAACCATATCCGGGGGAAAAACCGTGCTGAAGCCTATGTTGAATTCCCATCATCTGTACTGCTCCTCCCATACCGGCTATCATCCCGCTGATTATCAGCGAGACAATTGTGTAAGTTTTAACGTCTATTCCTGAATACTTTGCTGCCATGGGATTATCTCCTACTATCCTTGAATTGAATCCCCACTTGGTTCTGGAGTACACATACTGCAGGATGAAAGCAAGAATTATAACGAATATGATCCCGATATGTACCTCTCCATTGAAAAGAGCTGGCAACCTTGCAGATTCCGGGAATTCTGCAGTTATAGGGAAGTTATAACCCTTTGGATCTTTCCACGGGCCATACACAAGATAATCCACCCAGAATATTGCAACATAGTTCAACATCAAAGTTACAACGATTTCATCTGTTTTGGCAAAGGCTTTCATAAAAGCTGGAATGGCACCCCATAGACCACCAAATATGGCACCCATCACCAACAACAGGAATATCATTAAAGGTTTTGATTCAATACCATTAAAAAGGTAAAGCGCTCCCCAGGTTGCTGCAAAAGCTCCCATGTAGAGCTGTCCTTCACCACCTATATTCCAGATCTTCATTCTATAAGCAAATGAAAGCCCAAGACCTACAAATGCCAATGGAATCATCTTAACCAGTGTCTGATACAGCCCATATATATTCCCGAAGGGCCAGGAGAACATCTCTTTATACGCAGACAGGGTCTCTCTGAAAGCTTCGCCCCATGTCTGGCCTCTCCCCTGAAAGAAGATTACGAGAATAATGCCCATTACCAGCAACGAAAAAGCTATGGAAACTACGGGAACTAGAAGATTCATGTACGCAGGAATGTTTGCTCTTTTTTCTATCCTAAGCCTCATACTGCATCCCCCATTCTCTTGGTTCCACCCATCATGAGTCCAATCTCCTCAATATATGCTGGATCAGGAGGTGTATAACCCATGATTTGACCTTCATAGATAACAGCGACTCTATCAGATAACCTGAAGATTTCGTACAACTCACCCGCAAGGAGTAGTACTGCTGCTCCCTTTGCTTTTTGCTGGAGCAAAGTCCTGTAAACAAATTCCATAGCTCCAATGTCCAATCCTCGCGTAGGATGGGCAGCTATTATTACCGATGGAGTTGTTGACAGCTCTCTTGCCAGAACAACTTTCTGGATGTTCCCACCCGATAAAAGTTTTACCGGGGTTTTTGGGGATGGGGTAGAAATGGAATACTCGTCTATTAGTTTTTCCGCAGTCTGAGTTATTAATCGTTTGTTGAGATAGTAAGGAGACATAGGAACATAATGTGTTATATAGTTTTTAAGGAACAAATTCTCAGCAACGGAAAGGTTCGGACAGGTAGCCATTCCTTTCCTATCCTGGGGAACATAAGAAATACCTTCTTTAATTCTTCTGGAAACGCTGGTGTGAGTAATATCCTTACCTTTGAGAATGATCTTCCCTGATTCTACTTTTCTAAGACCATATAAACTTTCAGCCAATTCCCTCTGACCGTTACCAGCAACGCCGGCAATTCCAAGGATTTCGCCGGCTTTTAATTCAAGACTCAGATTATTAATGGCAAAGAGATTCTTATCATTGCGAACCTTGAGGTTCTCTATCTTCAGAACCGTTTCACCAATTTCAACATCCGGTTTCTCTATATCGAGAATCACATCTCTTCCAACCATCATCTTTGCAAGGCCTTTCTTATCTATATCCTCTTTATTCACTGTCCCAACTACCTTACCTTGCTTCAATACCGTTATACGATCACTTATTTCCATAACCTCATCGAGTTTATGGCTGATAAAAATAACTGAAGTGCCCTCCGCCGTCATCTTCCTAACAGCCCTAAAAAGGGCCTCAGCCTCTTGTGGGGTCAGAACAGCGGTAGGTTCATCAAGGATCAATATCTTCGCGCCCGTATATAAAAGCTTTAGAATTTCAACTCTCTGCCTTTCGCCAACGGAAAGCGTCCATACTTTTGCTTTTGGATTGACCGCAAGCCCGTAGTGTTTTCCCAATTGTTCGATCTTTGCCTCAACATCTCTGGTTTTCACGATAAAACCAAGTTCTTTCAAACCAAGAACGATATTTTCTGAAGTACTAAAAGAAGGAACCAGTGTAAAATGTTGCTGAACCATACCTATTCCGCTTTTAAGGGCATCGTGTGGTGAAGCGATATGAACCTTCCTGCCGTTGATAAAAATCTCGCCGTAATCGGCGCGATATATACCAAAAAGAATGTTCATCAACGTTGTTTTCCCGGCTCCATTTTCTCCAAGAAGTGCAAGAACTTCTCCTTCCTTAAGGTCTATGGATACATTGTCATTGGCCAAAACACCAGGAAAAGATTTGGTAATATGTTTCATTTCCAAAACTGTCCGTTTTTCTTCCACGTTAGCATCACTCCAGTGTAAAAAATCTTAGAAAGGGTAAATTAATGGGGCCGTGAGGCCCCACTGAAAAGCATAAAAAAGATTATCTTGGAATTGTACCAACAACATTATCTACAAACCAATCCATTTCAAGAAGTTCTCCATCGCTCAAGACTTCCCCGGCGGGAACCCTGAGGTTTCCTTCTTGATCGTAAATTGGTCCGGTAAACGGATGGAATTTCCCTTCGATGATTGCCTCCTTGAAAACAGAAACAAGGTTCTTCACGCTCTCCGGAACAAGGTCGCTTACAACAATGTCAACTACACCGTCTGCCATACCGCCCCAGTACTGCTCTGATTTCCATGTTCCATTCATAACATCTCTGACAACCTTTTCATAATAAGGACCCCAGTTCCAGACGGGTGCACCGAGATACGCTTTTGGAGCAAAAGCTTCCATATCGCTGTTGTAACCAATGGAGTAAGCGCCATAAGACTGTGCTGCCTGTTGAGGAGCAGGAGAATCCTGATGTTGTGCTATGACATCCGCACCAATGTCAAGCAAGGAAATAGCAGCTTCTTTTTCAGTTGCCGGGTCGTACCATGTATTAGACCATACAACATGAACCTTCGCTTCTGGATTGACGTATTTAACACCAAGGGCAAAAGCGTTTATTCCTCTGATGACTTCAGGTATCGGGTGGGCTGCAACATAACCTATGATGTTGGACTTTGTCATGATTCCTGCAATCAAACCAGTAAGGAATCTTGGTTCGTACATTCTACCAAAATATGTCGCAACGTTTGGAGCTGTTTTGTAACCAGAACAATGCATGAAAACTGTTTTCGGGAACATTTTGCTTATCTTGATAACCGGATCCATGTAACCAAAGCTGGTAGCGAAGATTATATCGTACCCTCTTGCTGCGAAGTTTCTCAAAACACTTTCTGATTCAGCACCTTCTGGCACACTTTCAATGAAACTCGTAAAAATTTGATTGCCAAATACTTTTTCGATGTACTGCCTTCCCTGCTCGTGAGCATAAGTCCAACCTGCATCACCAATAGGTCCAACATAAATAAAAGCAACCTTTAGTTTGGCACTAAAGGCAAGACCAGCAATCACGAGTATAAGAAGCGCAAATACAAGAAATTTCTTCACAAAAATCCCCCCTTCTTAGAAGTATAAAAATACGCGGGTTGTTGATATTATACCGATTCATAGCTGATTCAACCAAATAAGCAATTCATAGATTTTTTCGTCTAATCGCCACTTTTAATAAGTGAGAGGAATCATCACCTGTTATTTTAAGATATTCTGGAATATTCACCCTTTATTTTGGCATTGCATCAAACAAGAGATATGCTAGTATCAAGCTGGTTGTCTTCAAACCATGTAGCCTAAATATGTATGAAGGGCAGTGAAATCATGATTGAGGTTAAAGGCTTAAAGAAATACTACGGTAAAAACCGGGGCATTGAGAACGTTTCATTTATGATTAACGATGGTGAGACTTATGGTTGATCGGCCCAAACGGCGCTGGAAAGTCAACCACAATACGCATCCTCACCGGTCTTCTCAATGAAGACAGTGGCGAAGCGTATATCGGTGGCTTCAGAATCCCGAAGCAAATAAACAAAGTGAAAGCAGCGATCGGTTACATACCGGGCGAGGTGAATTTCTACGGTGACATGAGGGTAAAGGATTTCCTGGAACTCAACAGAAATTTCTATAAGAACGTGGATATAGATTACGAAAGGTATATTGTGGACCTTCTTGGGATCGATACAAACAAAAGGTTCAAAGAATTATCGTTGGGAAACAAAAAGAAGGTCGCCATACTTCAGGCATTCGTTCACAAACCACACTATCTCGTACTCGATGAACCAACGAACGGCCTGGATCCGCTAATCCAGCAGAAATTCTACAGTTTGCTCGAAGACCACAGAAGAACCGGAGCGGTCGTTCTTTTTTCCTCGCACGTGCTTTCAGAGGTTGAAAAAGTATGCCAAAGATTTGGAATGATAAAAGAAGGCAAAATGATAAAAGAAGGTGACGTGAATACGCTGAAAGAGTTAACATACAAGGTTGTGGAAATTCGCGGATTCTCCGGAACCATTCATGGTTACGAAGGGAAGATAAATAGGAATGGAATCACATTCCACGTTAAAATAGAAGAATTGAAAGACTTTCTGAAACGTGTTACAGAACACGAATTTGAAGACATAGAGATAAAGAATCCTACGCTTGAGAACATTTTCCTCAAATACTACAAGGAGGAAGTAAAATGAATGTTTTCAAAAAAGATTTTAGGGGCAGATTCAGATCTTTTTTCATATGGACAATAATAATCTCGCTCTTCGGATTTTTGTACATACCATTTACAGATAAGCTGCTCGAGGAATCCGAACCCATGCTGAAGATGCTTGAAAATATTCCTAAGGTTCTTTTGAATATGTTCAACATGGACGTTGCGATGTTTTCGAAACCTGAAGGAATCTTCGGCTCTGAAGGAATGAGCTTTGTTTATATACTAACCGGCGTCTTTGCTGCTATGATGGCTGGTGCCCTTTTTTCCAGAGAATTTGAAGAAAAGACCATAGAGTACCTTCTGGTAAAACCGATATCCCGTCGTCGTATTTTCCTCGAAAAGAGTTTTACGTTGATTACCTTTGTCATCTTACTCTCCGGTCTATTCACCATAACAACCGTTCTGCTCTTTAGAACTCTTGTTCATACTGCACCATACAACGAACATATTCTCTTTTGTTTTGGGTTGTATGTGCTCTCGATCCAGTTGTTCTTTGCCGCCGTTTCAACTCTTGTGTCAGTAGCTACCCAAAAATCATCTTTAACCACATCTCTTACATTGGGTATTCTTATTTTCATGTACTTCGGAAACTCCTTGTCATCCGTCAACAAAAATCTGGCCTGGATGGGAAAAATCAGTGTCTTTCACTATCTTCCCCTCATAGACACTGTCGTAAAAGAAAAAATATTCGTATCAAACGCACTCGTCATAATACTGGTGGCATTGCTCATCTTTTATGGAGCACTTGAGTTTTTCAAACGAAAAGATGTGCTAATTTGAAAGAACGCGCTTCGCGTCGGACGCTGGAAATCAGCTCCACTGATTGAAACTGGGGGTTGCCTGATGGCAACTGGTGCCTGGATTTACTGACGCAAATGGTGCTAGGAGCAACTACGTCACTGACATAAAAAACGGGACACAGCATGCTGTGTCCCTACAATAGCTGATCTCGGGTCTCGGTTTCTCGGACTCTCGTGTTTTTGATATGGAAAGAATCAATGTGGTATGAATAGCCTGCGGCCATGAGGCTTGCGACGCTGTCAGCTGATGGAGCGACGCTCGAAGACTGAGGCTCACGACGTTGAAGCAAGAGCACGTTAGCGTGATTACCTTGTTTCGTAGGGAATATCAGATTCTATATCTTGAATTTTTTAATCAGCCTTGCAAACGTCAGCCTCCGCAAGCGTCAACCTTGTGAGCGTCCTGGACGAAGTCCAGCACTTCAGCAGCGTAGCTGCTCTCTCGGATCTCGGATTCTCGCCTCTCGTCCTGAAATTAATTATGTGATATAGTTTTACTATCAGCAGTCAGTCATTACCATTCCTATCTTTAAAGCAAGTTTTAGGTGATTCTTCACAACTATATGTATCAACCAAGAAAACAAAAAAATTCGGGGTAAGGGTGAAATATATGAAACCAACAATTGCACTGATTCTATCGTTTCTGTGCCTGTTTTCAGGCACTGTTTTGATGTTGAAAACAATAGGTTTTCCAGTCGAAAACAATCCGATAACTCTCCTGGTTCTAGTCGGTGGAGTGTTTTTTATCTATTTGGTATCACTCATATTTAGGGGTCTCCGCACACTAAAAGAGAAAAAAGCGAACACTACGCGCAAAAACACTCACAATTTTGGATTAGTTAACAAGAAAGTAACACCCAACGATGATGAAATGCCCAGGTTTATTTCTCTCCAGGGTCATTCTGGACCTGTATCATCAGTAGCGATAAGCCCTGATGGAAAATACATAGTATCCGGTTCCTGGGATAACACGATAAAGTTATGGAATATCAACGGCGAGTGCCTCAGAACCTTTGAAGGGCACACCGACTGGGTAAGGACAGTAGCAATAAGTCCTGACGGAAAGTATATTGTATCCGGATCAGAAAATGGAAAGATAAGGATCTGGAATCTGAAAGGGAACTGCCTCAGGATATTGAGCGGTCATTCCGGGTCTGTACTATCGTTAGCTGTAAGCCCCGATGGGAAATATATTGCATCCGGTTCCTGGGATAACGCAATAAAGTTATGGAATACTAACGGCGAGTGCCTCAGAACCTTTGAAGGGCACATCGACTGGGTAAGATCGGTAGCAATAAGTCCAGATGGTAAGTACATTGTCTCCGGATCTGAAGATGGAAAAATAAGGCTCTGGGATCTAAAAGGTAATTGTTTTGGGATATTAAGTGACCATTCGGGACCTGTACTGTCGGTAGCTATAAGCCCCAATGGGAAATATATTGTATCCGGTTCCTGGGATAACACAATAAAGTTATGGAATGTCAACGGTGAATGCCTTAAAACCTTTAAGGGACATACCGATTGGGTAAGATCAGTAACGATAAGTCCAGATGGTAAGTACATTGTCTCCGGATCAGAAAACGGAAAGGTGAGAATCTGGGATACGGAAGGCAACTGCCTCAAGATATTAAACGGCCATTCCGGACCCATACTGTCGGTAGCTATAAGCCCTGATAAAAGATATATTGTTACAGGTTCCAGAGACAAAACACTTAAACTATGGAGTCTGGGGAACTATCTTGAAATAAAAAAGCCATTTCTCGTAAGCGAAGAACCCCAGCCTGAAAACAGAATTTTAAATTATGAAAATAAAAGCGAAAATCAAAATCTGGAAATTGAAGAAGAAGAACAGTATTTTGAGGAAAATGACTCCCCCATACAAAGTGACGATAAAATCTTACTCTATTTCATGAATCAAATTCAGGAATTAACTGAACTTCAGAAAGCCGAGCTTAGAAAAGTTCTGGTTTTAGAACCCAAAAAAGAATACTCTATTTCGGAAGCTGGAGTAAATCAACTTGTACTCTTTCAGTTATTGCCCAGAATCTCATATAATCGAATTCCTCTTATAGAACTCATTGAGAAAAATGGCCTCATGATAATTTGGGGAAATCAGTATTCAGACGAACTATGTGAGAAACTAAAAAGTACAATTATAGGCGGTATGTAAGTTCCTGGAGGGATGTTATGGAAAAAAGCCTTAGGGAAAAATATACAGAAGCGTTTTCCGGAAACTGGCAATATCTATTGAAATTTGCCCTGAAAATAGCAGAAGCAGGGGGAGAATTTCCACCCAAAACAACCATTTCATCAATGAGAGGTTGTATGGAATTTCTTTATTCAAAATATATTGAACGGGTACCGGTGGATATAAAACTAATAGCATACGGGCATGGCATTACTCCTGAAACTCTTAAAAAACATGTCAAAAAAATAGAAAACGCTGCGATTGTTTACCTTAAATCCATTGGAAATAAAATTGATGGCTATGTGGCTCTGTTCAGAACGGCTGCGAAACAGATTAAACTTATAACAGGCAAGGAATCCATCGAGGTAAAAACATTCATTAAATATGTACAATACCTGTGTAATTACTGGAGAAGTGATAAAACAGAAGAAATAGAAAAATTTTTTACTCGCTACTTCTATTTGACAGGTTTGAAGGCTGAAACCGGAAGAAATGCTGCCTCCGGATTGGACCTTTATACTTCTCCACGCGTAAAGGGGACGTACGTAATTCTAAGGTTTGAGGGGGATAATTAAATGGATTACAGACCTATGTTTGAAGCTATACGAACAGGTGTTTCCGTTCCAGAGGAATATGCTGCACATTTAATTATCGGAAGAACTTTTGAAAAAGAGATTATAGAAAACGACATAGATTATGTAATTTCATACCAGGCAAGCAAAATTAGGATCTTCCTTGGAGATTACGGGTTTGGTAAAACAACACTTGCAAAATACGCAATCACCAGAGCGTCAGAAAAAGGCATGGTCTATTCGATGCTAACCGAAAAAGATTACAAAAGCATCTACAGACAGGATGAATTCTTCAGGTCTATAATGAAAAACCTCAGGATGGTTGGATTTCAAGGGGATCTATTGAGATTCATCCTGAACAATTGGGCTGAGCAGTTCCTTAAAGAAAATAAAGATTCACTAGAGACACTGGAAAGAGATCAAATCGTTGCTTATCTGAAAAACAGCAATCAGCTATTTGACGGTTTCTTCGCAGATGTTTGCGGCGCATACCTTTATAACTATATTAACGAAAAAAGTAACAACGAACTGTTAGCTTTTATAAGAGGCGACAAAGTACCCAAACGAACCTTAAGAGATTACGGCATCACACATTTTCTTGAGGATGACGGCTGGAATTTCCTGGACGCTTTTATGAAACTTCTTCTTACCTTTGGAATCAAAGGACTTCTCTTAGTAATGGACGAACTGGAGAATTTACGTCAAAATCGAAAAGACATTAGAGACAAAATTTACAACCATCTAAGAGAGCTCCTCGACAAACTTCCTGGTGGAGAAATAAAGGCAATTAACTGTATCTGGCTTGGGACACGAGAATGGTTCGACGATCAGGAGCGCGGCATTAAATCATATACCGCACTATATGACAGAATCCAAAAAGAAGTATCCGGAGTTCAGACAAAGGAATCCACATTGGTTGAACTAAAACCAATGAGCACTGATGACCTTAACAAACTCGTTGAAAAAGTCTCTGGAATGTATAAAGAAACCTACAATATCACCTTATCCCAAAAGCAAATCAACACGATCAAGAGTACCGCCACCCAACAATTTACAAATATAAATGGGGAAGTATCAGTCGCTCCAAGAAGGGTAATAAAATGGCTAACAGAACTATTAGACGTTTTCAAAGAAGGAAACAAGGACATTATTAATGCAATTAATTCTGTTTCTAAAAGTGTAGAGGTTGACGATGATCGTTATTCCTCCATATTCTGAATTTTAAGTGGTGAGTTTGATGCCGAAACTTTCTAGTAGCGTAGCCTCCTTTCTTACCAACAACCTGGGCTGGAAAAGTTTAACGACCATTCAAAAAAAAGCCATTCCCGAAATTATCTCGGGTAAGAATGTCCTGATTATTGCCGGCACCGCTTCTGGAAAAACAGAAGCGGCAATGATCCCTATTCTTCAAAAAATGAGCAAAAATAGAGGAAAAGGAATAATCTGCATATACTTTGCTCCTTTGAAAGCGTTAATAAACGATATCGCCCAAAGACTCAAAGGCATATTCGAGAGATTCGATTTTTACGTGGGCAAATGGCACGGCGACGTTTCACAATCTGACAAGATCTACGCACTGAAAGAAGCGAAGATTCTGGTTACTACACCAGAATCAATGGAAGGGTTACTGACATCAAAAAAATTCTCAGCCGGAGATCTTCAGTGATCTACGCTTTGTTGTAATTGATGAGGTTCATAACTTTGCAAATAATCCGCGTGGCGCGCAACTGATGAGCCTTATAGAACGTCTTCAGATAATAAGCCGCAACGAGATCCAGAGGGTAGCCATGTCGGCTACGGTGGGAAACCCGGAAAAGCTGCTTCAGTGGATAACCGGTTGCAGTGAACGGGAATCCGTTGTTATAGAGACAAATTCTGCTTCAAGAAGGGAAATAAATGTAAGGAAAGAGGAAGAAATTGAGTTAAGCGACCTTGTCAAAAATCTGCTGAGCGAAAACAAAAAAATCATCATCTTTGCTGATTCCCGCAAAGAGGTCGAACACTACACACGAAAATTACTCGACAGTGGAATAGAAGCTTTACCACATCACAGCTCCGTATCAAAAACCATCAGAGAATCCATTGAAAAGGCCTTCAAAGCCAACGACAAATCTTGCGTGATTATAGCAACCTCTACACTTGAATTAGGGATAGACGTTGGTAACGTTGATACGGTCATCTTCTTGAATGTTCCATATTCCACGTCGTCATTTCTCCAAAGAATAGGGAGATCAGGCAGAAAAAGTAAACTCTCAAAAGCATGGATACTAATTCCCCGTGAAGAGGATTTAATAAGATTCCTGGGTATAGCTACGATGCTACAAGACGGTGAGGTTGAAAAGGTAAGACCTCTCTGGTATTACCCACAACTGTTTGCCCACCAAATAATAGCTTTGACCTATGAAAAACAGAAGCTTCTCATAGAACACCTGAAAGTGTTGAAGAATGCCAGCCCTTTCAAAGAGATCAAAAAAGATGATTTTGAACTATTAAGAGACCATCTTTTAAACAAACACTACCTGGAGCTAAACTCAGAAAATTATCTTGTTCCTGGAAGCGAAACACTGGAAATAATGGAAAGCGGATATAAAAAGAAAAACTTTGTCGTGCTTTTCCCGACTACTGTTGATTTCATCGTTTACCACAAGGGAGTTGAGATTGGAACCTTACACCCAATCTTTGCGCAAACGCTCCAGGAAAGTTTTCAGAAAGAAGGATACGCTGTTTTCTCCCTGGCAAAAGAAAATTGGCGGGTTGAAAAAATTGACACCCGCAAAAGAAAAATAGATGTTGTGCCAACCAACGAATCACAGATCCCCAAATGGATGAGTTTTGGATCAAAAATGGATTTTGATTTTGCCCAGGCGATCAGAAAAGCCTTGATTTCGCAAGAAATCCCGAAGAACGTAAATGTCTCTGAAACGATTAAAAGCGAACTGCTTGACTTGATGGACGTCGAGAAAAACACCGTTGCTGCTGATAGATATCTGGTCACCTCTCAGCTGGCCACTCCCAATATGTACGAAATAGATGTCTTCACTTACTTCGGAAACCAGGGCAATTTACTCTTAAAATACCTCATTAAAATGTTGGGAATAGAAAAAATTAAAATCAATTGGAGAAGTATAAACATAAAATCAGAAAAGAGTATCGATCGTATACTTGCTGGCTTGAAAGAACTAATTTCAAAACCAGATTCTGAGATTCTGGACCTGCTAACCGCTTTCCTTTTGAAAAACAACAAGGAAATAAGTACACTTTACCTACAGCTTGGAGACACACTGAAACGTTACATTCCTCCAGAACTTCAGGCCAGATCCTTAGCGAAATATTTGCTGGACGAAAGAGTAATTAACGCTTTAAGGTCAGATTTGGCTAGAGAAAGTTGAAAGCGCGCTTCGCGTGGACACGACTGTGAAGCAATTCTCACCCACTCCGAAGGAGTGCTTACCCCTGACGTAGTCAGATACTACCCCCAGCGTAGCTGGGCACACCCCCGGCATAGCCGGGCTTACCTGTTGCGAAGTAGCTTTCTCCAACCTCCAACATCAGCCTCGCTCTTTTGCTTTTACTGCCTTCGAGGTGTAGTCTCATACTTCAGCAGCTTCGATGATTTACCTACGACGAAGTTGCGCTCGACCAAACAAGTTACTAAAAATTTACACGAAACAAATTAGAAACATGTAGAGAGTCATATTTTATCTACTTTTCTCTTTTTACACATGATAGCATTTTATATGAAGAATGCAGACAAAAAGGAGGAGGAGGAATTTATAGTGCTGGCACTCAGAGGTGTCAAGCCTGGTTTAACACTCGTAGAAGTATTGATAAGCCTGGTGGTTTTTACCATAGTAATGGTTTCGGTGACAAACCTTTACACCGAATCAAATCGTTATACCAACCAATTGTTAAAGCGTACGGACGCTTATAGTGAATTATTTACGGCTGAAAATGTGCTTCAGATGGAACTTGCAAAAGCGGGTCCTGATATTAGATATATATCCCTGGTAAAAGAAGCTGGAAGTGAAGATTATAAGGCTGTTAGATACTCTGTATTCATTCCAATGATAAACTATAAGATAACCAAGCAGCTTTATTTCAAAGATGGAAGAATCAAGGTATGGGAAAAACCGTTCAATACGTCCGACTTTTCTTCAGATGTTGTTCCTACTTTAGAACCTCCCGGTATAAACATCATTTTCTCCACAACAGAGTTTGAAAATATAGATATTAAGTTTACGAGTGTTGCAACACAAAAGATTGAGTATACAATTATTGTGGATACCGGTGGTGGAAACACAGTAACGCATAATTCGACCGTATTTCTCATTAATATGGAATAAAGGTTATAAGGACATTTTGGCACGATTTTGTATAATGATTGTTGGTGATGTTTATGAAGCGAGGTTTTAGTTTAATTGAAATGGTTCTCACACTTTTAGTCATTTCTTTGGTTTTGGTTAGCATTTTTCAATCTTTTACGTCCACAAATTCGTTACTAAACAAATCTTACACCAAATTAACGGCTGTAACTGATCTTAAACAAGGCACACTTGCCCTGTGGTTTTTCAGAGACAGTGATCAAGCAGGTGAATATACCACATCAACAAATTTTAGTCGTGATGACAGTATATTCGATGAACTTCGTGAAGAAGGTGTTTCAGAAGACATTGTTGAAAGATTTGAAAACAGTATTGAGTTTTGGGTACTTGAGACCGAAGAAGCGTCAGAAATCTATATAGCGGTTAAACTATTGAAAGATTGGAGATAGGTGCTCAAGTGCCCGGAGGTGGTTGTATGAACAGGAAAACAGGAGTTATTCTTCCGCTCACAATGATTTTACTTCTGACAGTTTCGATTCTCGCCATATCTATGTTGTCAAGAAGTTCGGCAACAGCAAAAATCCTGGTCGAAAAAATAAGCAAATCAGAGCTTCAGATGAACGCCGGAAATATTTTCCTTGCAAATCTAGCTTATATCCAAGAAAAATACTTGGAGCACGGTGCTTTATTGATAGATGAATATACCGAATACACAAAACTTTTCTCAGCACCTTACTGGTATACGAATTTTCTAAGCTCTTTCAATGAAGCCACTCTTGAAGGTAAGGGATGGACCGAATTCTTCGGTATGTTTTACGAAGATAGGTTTTACATTCCTGGTGATGACTTAAGAAAAGTCTTCCAGAAGCTAGCTAAAGGGAAAAATATAGACCTTGTGATGATCCCTCATAAGAAATTCCCGAGTTCGCTCTTAACAATTGTTCAGGTTGAATATCACGGTATCAAAGGTTACTGTTGGGGTGTCGTTAGCCCCAGATACTTTAGCAACTGGTCAAGATTTGAACTTGAAAGCAATACCACCGCTTATTGGTCTCCAGGATCAATAATTACCGGCCCAACCTTTTTCGGTTCTACAGGCCTTGGTGGTGCGGGAAACGGCGGTCTTAGAATCAGCGCAATAGTTCCGCCAGATCCTGATAATGTTTCAGAATATGGTCCCATCTTCAATGGTGAATCATGGTATGAGTCATGGAATATGAATCTTTCTCTTAACCCTGACTTATCCGAAAGAAGACGAATATTTGTAGATCAAGACAATGACGGTGACTATGAAACGAATCTCGGCATCAAAACTTATGCTATTTATGAAGACGGTTCCAAAAAATGGATTTATCTTTCTGATTTTACGCAAGTTATCGTTGCTACCGATTACAAGATTGAAAACGGAAACCTGAAGGTCAAAGGAGAAATAAAGGATTTCATCCCACACGGTGTTTCCGGTGATTTCAACGCGGAATTTTTACCATGGTATTTACCATCCGGAGCTAGAAAAGTAGATCAGGAAACGATAGAACAATTAGAAACCAGGTTTAACGAAATTGCAGATTATTACGACACGCAGTATGGAAATGTTAGTCCCTTGGAAGATATTTTGACTACTTCTTATTTCGCAACCCAGACGATGCTTCAAGCGGTCAATAGTTTCGGAATACACTTTAAAGATACAGAAAGGAACCTTGGTAGTGGAGACAAAACGGTAGTGGAAAGCGACATACAGAATATTACGCGACAGCTAGATGAAACCAATGTTATCAACGATATCATAGATGATGTCAGAGAATGGATTGACAGCAACGAAAAATTGAGGGAATCCGTTAACTACGATCTTGGTTACCCAATAAATTCCAGGTCTTTTTTAAGTGACGGAGATATAGAATACTGGCTCGAAAATTTCGTTTTGATAGAGCTTTCTACTCCTGAGGTAATTGTAGAACAAAAGAAGATAATAACAGAACGCCAGACAACAGGATCAGTCACCATTGTAGATTTTGCTTCCAACGTCTCAATAAGCGGTGACGTTGTCACAGGAAATACCTTAAAAACTATCCTTCAGCGCGATGATATTCCGCTCAATCTATCTGAAAAATACTCTGTCCTCGAATTTTCATGGCCTCGTGAAGTAAGAATCGGTAATGGTGGAACGATTAGAGAAAGATATAGAATAGCAACCCGCAAGGCATTATCATATTCCAAAGCCCCTGTTGATGTTAATTTAATATATCACGGACAAACAATAAGAAGAATCTGGTGGTGGATTTGGTGGAAACCAAAAACATGGACAAAAACAGGTCTTACTGCCTACGTTCCATCTGAAGTTGATTCATGGAGCGATTGGAGCTACAGCGAATGGAGCGGCTGGGAGACAATAGCAGGAGGCCGCGGTCGTGGGCATACTCACACTTACACAGCTAATGTTGATTTTTATTTGATAACCGACCCGGGCAACTTCGATAATATCAATTTTAGCTCTATCGCTGTTTATAAAGTCGACTCTGATGATGAAGGTGCCTATCCAAGTTTCACTTCAACACCAGTTGAAGTTGTTCACCGTGGTCTCATGGTAGTCGAAGATAATGTGGAAATTGGAGGAGCCGGTATCACCGGTGGAATTGGAAAGAATCTCGGAAGAGAAGCGACGGTTATAGACGGCAAGTTCACCATACTTTCGAGGGAAGGAGATATTTCCACAAATGGAGACATTGTCTATAACGATATGCTCAATGATCCAACATTCAGAAATTATTTTATTACCCCGGGAAGGCCGTTCGATCCGGATTATGATCCAAATGATGCAGTCAACAACACCCAGACTGACGACATGTTGAACCTTGTTGTTGCCGATGGAACGATAAAATTACCATATCATAATACACGCGAATGGTATAACAAGGTAAAAAACATAAAGATTACAGCTAATTTATTTGCCTTTGGAAGAGGTTCAAGAGGACAAATTATTATAGAAGGTTATCAACGCTATGCAGAAAACATGGGGTACAGGCACCTCTTTGGAACCATGGTGGATAGAGATAGCGGCGCTGCGGGAATAATAGACAGATGGGGAAACATAACCGGTTTTAGAAGCAGAAACTACTATGATGAAAGGCTTTATGGAAATGAAGATATGCCCTTTGCGACACCAGAATCGAATCTGATACGGGCAACAGGAATTAGTTTCAAGTGATCTTTTGGAATAAAAAACGATAATTTCATTAAAGTCTCCCCGAAAAAGATTGCCGGGGAGATCTTTTTAATTTTAAGTTGATACAATTTCTAAAGGTAACATATAGGAGAAAAATCATCGGAATTCTATTGGAAATTCGTGAAGGTGGTATATAACAATGAAACTCCCAACACATCTCGAAACTTCTATTGAAAACCTAATACAGCAAGCCTGGCAAATAAGGGTAGAGAACTTTCCCGCAGAAATCGAATTTGTCCTCCCCAAGCGAACTAAATCTATTTCAGTAACAGGTACTTACTGTGAGCTCAACTGCGCCCATTGCGGAGGGCATTACCTTAAAGGAATGCTCCCTTTGTCCAAGAACCTGGAGGATTTGGATTATGATAGTTTTCTGATATCCGGCGGGTGCGACAAAAACGGAAAAGTCCCTATACGCCCTTACATGCAAATCCTGAAAAAATTAAAGCAGCACCGGCGTTTCAATTTCCACGTTGGTTTACTGGATGAAGAAGATATGGAAGGTCTGGAAGAAATCGCTGATGTTATATCTTTCGACTTTGTAGGTGATGATGCTACCATCCGGGAGGTCTATGGACTCGAAAAGACTGTTGAAGATTACCTGAGAACATATAGACAGTTGAAAAAACTCGTACGTGTTGTACCTCATATCAGCATTGGGCTCAGGTGCGGCACGCTTTCTGGAGAATTTAAAGCTCTGGAGTTACTAAAAAATGAAGGCGTGGATGAGTTGGTGTTCATAGTTTTTATACCAACACATGGGACCAAACTAGCACACTGCTCTCCTCCTCCAATTGAGAACGTGCTGCATGTATTGGCTACCGCAAGAATCATGTTCCCGGATATACCCATTCATCTTGGCTGCATGCGTCCCGGAGGTGCTTACCGCAAACAATTAGATCCTCTCGCTCTAAGGTGCGGTATCAACAAGCTGGTTACGCCAGCACCTCAGGCAAAAGAAGAAGCCATTAACTTAGGGCTGACCATTAAGCATGGAGAGGAGTGCTGTGCGTTATGATCAGAATTTCCGTTGGAACAGCTAAAGTAATGGGCCTAACAGACTTACAGATAGATGTTTTGCCCACCACCGGTTACTTCATGATAGGCCAGAGTTGCATTTATGATTGCGCTTTTTGTTCTCAGTCACGAACCAGCCATACCCGTTCCGATCAACTTTCCCGCGTGACATGGCCGGAATACGACTTGGAACAGGTTATGAAGCATTTATCTACTACAACTGATAGAGAGGTAATCCGTAGAATTTGCTTGCAGGTCGTTCACCAGCCGGGAATAAAAGACACCGTCCAGAAGATTTTGCATCGCCTTTCTCAAAGTTCTGAGCTTCCCATTTGCGTTTGCATGCGGGTAAATCATGTAAAAGAAGCAGCAGAATTAATAGAATCAGGAGCAGAACGTGTCTGTATAGCTTTAGACGCCGCAAATCCACGCGTTTATGAGCAAATCAAAAACGGTTCCTGGCACAATAGAATGAAATTAATTGAAGAAGCAGCCGCAATGTTTCCAGGGCACATCAGCACTCACCTGATCGTCGGTCTGGGAGAAACAGAAAAAGAAATGGTTGAAACCATCCAGCATATGTACCAGATCGGTGTCACCGTTGGCCTGTTTGCGTTCACTCCCATCAGAGGAACACGCATGTCTAAGAATCCATCCCCGCCACTCGATCAATACCGCCGAATACAAGTAGCACACTGGCTCATTAGACACGGCATCTGTGATGGCAGCAACTTTTCCTATAAAAATGGTTCAATTACAGGCTTTGGACTCAGCAGCAAAGAACTCCTGAAACATCTAGCTGACGGCGAAGCATTTAGAACGAGCGGATGCCCCGATTGCAACCGCCCCTATTATAATGAAAGACCGGGCGGTCCGATGTACAACTACCCACGCCCTTTAACACCTGACGAAATAACAAAAGCAATAGCCGAACTGAAAATAAAGCTTTAAGCAAGAGAGGGAAAAGAGATATGGATAACGAATGGAGATTTATACAGACAGGTTTTCAAGATGGTGCCATGAACATGGCTATTGACGAAGCAATACTTATTTTTCACAGCAAGGGTTTGGTTCCGCCAACCCTTCGTTTTTATGGGTGGTCTCCACCGGCTTTTTCACTGGGTTATTTTCAGAAAGTGGAAAGAGTAGTAGATCTAGAAAAATGCCGTTTAGCCGGTGTGGACTGCGTTCGCCGGATTACAGGCGGAAGAGCTGTTTTCCATGACAAAGAGCTGACATATAGCGTTATTGCATCCCAGCGATTGCCACAGGTATCTGGCAGAGTCATCGAATCCTATCTCAAACTCAGTAAAGGCCTCCTGGAAGGGTTAGCTTTGCTGGGCATCCCGGCAAAAATGGTTGAGAAACCGAGCAAGAAACGGCACACAACAGCGGCTTGCTTCGATGCGCCTTCCTGGTACGAACTCGTAGTAGATGGGAAAAAACTGGTGGGCAGCGCCCAAACCAGAAAGTTCGGTTGCGTTCTTCAACACGGTGCCATCCTTTTAGATCTCGATGTGGACAAGATGTTTGAGCTCATGGCTTTTTCAAACGAAGCACTTCGCAACCGGCAGAAAGAGATTTTTCAGAAAAAAGCCTGCACTATCAAAAGTGTCCTGGGCCGTGAAGTTACCTATGACGAGATTTCTCAAGTAATATTAACTGGGTTTAAGAAATCGCTGGGAGTAAAACTCGTACCGAGTGAACTCACCGACAAAGAACTAAAATTAGCCTCTAAACTTCGAGAGGAAAAATACTCACGGCTTGATTGGTCTTCGCTAGACTCTATGAAAATCCCTGACCTCCAAATTTAAGTTTATAAACTATTCAAAAAATTTAGTAACCAGAAGAATATTCGCTATAATCTCCTATGTTTTGGATTATTGCGAATATCCTGCCAATATTCGTATTTTGGATTGTTGATAATTTTTGATATACATTAGGTTGTATATACAGGTATATAGAAATATAAATAAGTTGAATGAGTTGGGAGGTTAACCATGGAAAAGAAAAAAATAAGAGTACACGTCTTGAGCCACACCCATTGGGACAGAGAATGGTATGCCGCCTTCGAAACTTTCAGAAAGAGGCTCTTAAATCTTATAGACTCACTCATTGAGAATCTTCCAGAAAATCCCCATTTCAAGCATTTCATGTTAGATGGGCAAACAATCGTTCTTGAAGACTACCTTGAGTTGCGTCATCAAAAAAAAGATGAGTTGGTGGAGTTCATTAGGGAAGGAAAAATATCCGTTGGACCCTGGTATATACTCCCGGATGAATTTCTAATAACAGGCGAAGCCCTGATACGGAATTTTCTTATCGGAAAAAGTGTCCTCGACAAACTTGGAATTGGCGGAAATGTGATGAAAATAGGATACCTTCCTGACATGTTCGGGCATAGCGCCTATACTCCCGTCATATTGAAAGGTTTAGGATTTGAAGGGGCGGTACTCTGGAGAGGTATTGGCGATAAGTCCAGAAAAACAGAGTTTTTGTGGAAAGCTCCAAATGGTGATGAAATCCTCGTGATCAATTTAATCAGATCCTATTCAAATGGGGCACACTTCGGAAGAGATATTGAACTCATGAAGAGCGTTTTCAAAAAGGAAATAGAAGAACTCTCAAAACACGCTACCACAGAAAACATATTGATAATGAACGGAACAGATCACGAATTCCCTCTCTTTAATCTTCCTGAGAGGTTCCAGGAATGGTCTGAAGAATTTGGAGCCAAAATAATACACTCATCACTTCAGGAATACCTCAAAAGCGTTAAAAGTCAAAAGCCAGAGCTTAAAACAGTTGAAGGAGAACTAAAAGACCCGAAATACGAACCGGTGCTAAAGGATATAACCTCTACAAGGATATATCTGAAACTCATGAACTTCGAAGCGCAGTTACTTTACCAGAGGTACCTGGAACCTCTATCCACCCTTTTCTTTAACGAAGAAAACTCCCTGCCCAACGAAATAGAATATGGGTGGAGACTTATCCTGAAATCACAACCTCACGACAGTATCTGTGGTTGTAGTATAGACAAAGTCCACAGGGATGTTGATCTCAGGCTTTCCAACGCTCTTGAAATTGGTCTTGAAACACTTGGCTCATATCTCAAGAAACTTTCTGACGAGGATACTTCTGAAAACGAAAAAAGCCTGATCGTTTACAATCCATACGAAAGAGAAAGAGTGACAGTCGTAAAAGGTATCGTTGCTCTCGATCCTTCCAAAAATTATGTGGTAGTAGATGAAGAAGGAAACATTTGTGAGACCTCTATCGAGCCCTTGAACCCGCTTGAAACCGTGGACCTTTTACACCGCGTTGGTGACAACGACTATATCCAGGGAAGTTCCTTCATTACACAATACATCACTGCGATAAGCCCGAACGTGGCCTTTGGAATCAAGCCTGTGAGAATCTCCTTCATGGCACAGCTTCCGGCAATTGGCTTCAAAAAGTTTACTATCAAGGAATCCGAAACAACCAGATCAGTTGAAGATGTGTCAACAAACTTCGAGAATAAGTTTTACTACTTCAAGTTGAATGAGGACGGCACCTTCCAGGTTTTTGACAAGCAGAACAACACCCTCTATGAAAGAATGAACTTCTTTGAAGATGTTGCGGATGCTGGAGATGAATACAATTTCTCCCCAATACCAGATGATAGAGCAATAGCTTCGCCCAAAAACGTTCGGATGAAGGGAGTGAAAAACAGAGGGTTTACAAAAGAAATAGATCTTCTCGTTGAATACGAGATTCCTGAAGAACTGACAAACGATAGAAAAGCACGCTCCGAAAGAGCTGTCACAGTGCCCATAGAAGTCAAATATATCCTCTTCAGGGATGAGCCGAGGATAGACGTGAAGCTTTCACTGCAAAACAACGCAAAAGATCATAAATTAATGGTTGGTTTCCACTTCCCGGAAAAACTGGATCAGGTTGTCAACGATGGTTACTTTGGGCTTGTAAAACATCCAACGAGTGTTGAACCTGACGAAAACGCAACTGAAGAAGTTACCTCAAGGTATGCTATGGAAAGTTTTGTTTCTCTTTCAGGTGAAAAAGGAAAACTGCTGATCACCTCCAGAGGCTTGCATGAATACGAAACACAGATAACAAACGAGGGACTCGATTTGAAGTTGACGCTTCTCAGAGCCGTGGGATGGTTATCAAGAGAAGACCTGTTAACAAGAAAAGGACACGCAGGCCCTGGAATCCCAACACCAGAAGCCCAATGCATAGGCAGGTACAATTACAGATATTCACTAAGGTTCCTTAGTGACGGATCCTCTGAAGAAATGTTCGATGCCTCTCGAAGATTCCTTCTTGATCCGGTACTGATGGAAACATCAGAAGACGCGAAGACACCGACGATATCGTTCTTCGAGTTAGAAGATGGTATTCATTTAAGCGCCCTTAAGATTTCTCAGAATAAAGATGCCGTGATAGCAAGATTTTTGAATATTTCCAATGTTCCCAGAAAAATTTCTTTCAGGAAAAACGTTGAGATTGTAAATTTAGCGGAAGAACCCACGGGCAAAATTATCAGCGAATTCGTTCTAGAGCCCGGTAAAGTGTTGACGGTCAAATCTTCGAAGTAGGGTGGGGGAGCAGAGCCCCTTAACTAGTAAGAATCTTTCAAAGGGAGGTTGGCATTATGAGAAAGTTTCTGTTTGCGTTGACGGTAGTGCTGCTGAGCTCTATCGTCCTGGCAGGAGCCGTAGAGGTTGTTTTCTGGCACAACATGTCGAACCCTGTCGACAAGAGAGCTATCGATGAAATTGTACAGAAATTTAACGAAACGCATCCAAACATCAGAGTGAAAGTAGTCCTTGTACCAGGAAGTGAAACAGAGGTTACCAAGCTCATGACGGCAGTAGCAGCGGGTACTGGTCCCGATGTTTACTACCTTGATAGGTTTACCGTCGCTCAAAGAGCTCACCAGGGAGTTTTAGAACCTCTTGAGGATTATCTAGAAAGCATTGGGATAGACACAACAGAGTTGAGGTCCCAATTCTTCAAGTTCTCCGTAGACGAAGCAAGCTACAATGGAAAGCTGTACGCTCTTCCGTGGGATACTGATGTCAGAGTCCTGTACTACAACAAAAAACTTTTCAGGGAAGCTGGCCTTGACCCTGATAAACCACCGGTAACGATCGATGAACTTGACGAATACGCCGAAAAACTAACTATAAAACAAGGCAACAGATATGTTCAGCTGGGATTCGTTCCATGGTTCGGTCAAGGATGGCATTATACCTGGGGTTGGGCCTTCGGTGGAAAGTTCTATGATGAAAAAACCCAGAAGCTTACTTTCGCCGACGATCCCAAAATCATAGAGTCCTTCAAGTGGCAGAAAAAATACGCTGACAAGTATGGTATGAAAAACCTTGGTGCCTTCTTCTCTATGTTCGGTGCAGAAATAAATCCATTCATAGGTGGAAAGCTTGCCATGGTTGTGGACGGTAATTGGTTCCTTGCACAGATTAGAAACTTTGCTCCGAAAGACTTTGAATACGGTGTGGCTCCAATACCGTATCCTCCCTATGGCGAACCCAACAGCACCTGGGCTGGTGGCTGGAGTCTTGTTATCCCCAAAGGTGCAAAACATCCAAAAGAAGCTGCCGAATTTATTCTGTACATGGCTACTGAAGGACAGACCATATACGCAGTTAAGTCCGGACATCTTCCGACTTACAAAGCCGCACTTCCAAAGTTAATCGAAAGCGATCCTGCACAAGAGGCATTCGCAGAAATCCTCCCGACAGCTCATTGTAGGCCTGTTATTCCCGTGGGAGCTCTCCTGTGGGACAAACTTACTGAAGCGAGAGAATACATACTCTGGGGAAAGAAACCTGTTGAACAGGCTCTCATGGATGCTCAGATTGAGGTCCAGGAAGCTCTTGACAAAGCTCTTGGGAAGTAATGTTTGAAAACAAAGTTGGCTCTCTCTACCGAGAGGGCCAACTTTTCTACTTAATTGTAAAACGAAGTTTGTGTTTACAGCCAAAAATATGTTTCACCGCCCATGTGACAGTATCATAATGTGTTTTCTTACATAACAAACATACCAGCCAGCTCTTGTGTAAGGAAGGAGGTGCAGGCATTCTCCTTTCTTCATTAAATGAGGAAAGTCTGAATGCCGGACGCAATGAAGATGACCAAAAAAACGAGGAAAAATCTGAAAATAGGTCTCCTTTTCGCTTTACCCTGGTTAATAGGATTTGCTGTCTTTACAGTTTATCCTATAATTGCTTCTTTTTATTTTAGTTTCACCGAGTACCATGTGACAACACCCCCTCAATGGATTGGCTTAGAAAATTATCACAAGCTTTTCAACGATATACTCTTCACAAAATCTCTAACCAACACTCTTTACTATGTTGCAGGGCTTGTTCCATTGGGGCTTCTGGTTGGATTGATCCTGGCAGTTTTACTGGTTCAACCTCTAAAAGAGATCGTTATCTATAGAAGTATGATATATCTCCCGAGTATAGTTCCCGCTTTCGCCTTTGCAACTGTAGGGCTCTGGTTTTTCAACCCGTACCTTGGGTTTGTAAATTCTTTTCTATCCTTGTTCGGTATAGAAGGTCCAATGTGGCTTTCTGACGAAAAATGGGCAAAAATAACGATAATACTCCTCTCACAATGGGGAGCGGGAGGAACAGCGCTTATATACATGGCCGCTCTAAAAGACATACCCAAAGAACTCTATGAAGCCGCTGCACTTGATGGTGCAACAAGATGGCAAATGTTCAGAAAAATAACCCTTCCCCTTATCTCGCCAGCGACTCTTTTCTACCTAATCACAAGTTCATTGGCTGCATTCCAGATATTTGACCTACCGCAAATAATGACCGGTGGTGGTCCTGCAAATTCCACACTTTCATATGTCATGTATCTTTACCGCCATGCTTTCACATACGTCAATATGGGCTACGCATCAGCTATGGCCTGGTTCCTGTTTCTTTTAGCCCTTTTTGTGACTTTTATCATATTCAAGACGTCAAAACGCTGGGTGTTTTACTATGGTTCCAAATGATAATAGGGGGATGACAATATGAAGTTCGGAAAGAAGACGAAAGAATTACTCAGGCTTAATATAATAAGAATTGGCTTACTGCTCGTGACGTTTGTTTATATGCTCCCATTTCTCTGGATGATCACCACGTCATTGAAAGCCGATCAGGATCTTTTCCTATTCCCACCAAAATGGATTCCGATCCCTCCAGTCTGGTCAAACTACAAAAAAGCTGTACGAATATTTCCCATTTTTCAGATACTTTATGAACAGCGTAATCATAACCGCTGGATCTGTTGTCGGAGCAATTCTTTCATGCCCATTGGTCGCATACAGCTTTTCAAAAATAAAATGGCCCGGTAGGGATTTTTTCTTTTATCTGATGCTCAGTACCATGATGCTGCCTTTCGCCGTTACGATGATCCCCACCTTCATCATATTCAAAAAGCTCCATCTCGTAAATACCCTGTGGCCATTGATCATTCCATCTTTTTTTGGAAGTCCTATGTACATTTTCCTGATAAGGCAATTCTTTAATACCATACCGGATGACTTCATAGATGCCGCTAGAGTGGATGGTGCCTCAGAATTCCAGATATATTGGAAACTAATGCTGCCTATATCAAAACCAATACTCTTCCTGGTGGGACTGTTCCAGTTTCTTGCTTCGTGGAACAATTACATCGGACCACTCATATACCTGACCGATGAAGAAAAATATCCCCTTGCTCTGGGACTTCCTCTATTTCTGAGCAGATATGGTACACACTGGAACTGGATGATGGCAGCAGCAACACTCGGGTTGATTCCAACAATAATGTTCTTCCTGATTGCTCAAAAATATCTTATTGAGGGCATAAAGCTCTCAGGAATTAAGGGATAAAAGGAGGAATATAATGAGAAAATATATTCTCATTCTCGCTTTTTCCATCATTCTGCCCGTTTTTGTCCTCGGGATTGTGACAATAGAGATTAGAGGGTATACAACATCTGACTGGACACAAATAGAAATGAATTCACCTGTCATAGATGGAGAAGTTATTGAATACAAAGGAATCGGTAACTGTCAGATAATTCCCTGGGGAATAGCTATTCACAAACCCCAATTTGATGAATCAAAAGCTTCTTTCCATATAAAATTGACCTTCGAAGATTTCAGCATAGAGCCTAAAGTTGTCATAAAAAAGGGAGATATAGGAGAAACCTACGTTGAGATATACACTTCTCTCGAAAGCGAAACAGTAAAAATAGCCACCCTGAAGAATTCCGAAAACATAGCAGATGATCCGAACAACAGAAAAGAGTTCAAGATAACGCTTAACAAGCTTGACGAAAACACCAACAATGATAAGAAGACTGAATATGAGAGAAAAACACCCAGGCTTACGCTGGCATTTTACTACGCATGGTATGGAACTCCTGAAGGTCCTATGGGAAACGGGCGGTGGCTTCACTGGTATGGAGCAGGTATGTATTACCAGGGTACCAACCTTCCCGAAATTGGCCTCTACGATTCATGGGATGAAGAGATCTTGAGAGCACATATGTCTGAAGCTGCCGAATCCGGAATAGATGGTTTCGTTGTTTCCTGGTGGGGCCCCGGATCCTATGAAACGGATACCATCAAGAAAATGCTAAACATCGCAAAGGAATTAAACGAAAAAGGAAAAAGATTTTATATAAGCCTCTATTATGAAGGTTACGAGAGATGGGCTACCAGGCAAGAAACCGTAGATGAACTTTGTTTCGCTCTGGAAGAGTTCGCTAAAGACGAAATTTTTCTCAAAGTGAATGGCAAACCGGTGCTCTTCATATACTCAAGGGCTATAAATAGCCTTTCAAAAGAAGATTGGGAATATGTTGTATCACAAGTAAGAGAAAAATGTGGTCCTGCACTTTTTATAGCCGACACTCTGGATGCTAAATTCGCAAAACTCTTTGGCGGCCTGCACACTTACAACGTTTGCGGAACTTTTCGAAAACTTCCTCAGATGAAACTTGGTCTTAGATTCATGAATTTTCAGGCAAGGAAAAATGGGATAATCCACGTTATGAACATAATGCCAGGCTATGACGATACCCACGTAAGGGTTCCCGGATTTTCTGTTGATAGAGAAAATGGGAAACTCTATGAAGAATTATGGAAACTTGTTCTCAATCTTGACCCTGATATGGTAGTAATAACAAGCTGGAATGAATGGCATGAAGGTTCAGAAATAGAGCCGAGCCTTGAATACGGACGAAAATATTTGGAAATAACAAAAAAATGGTCGGAATTATGGAAAGAGAGAGATCAAACAAAGATAAATAAGGAAGCCTTAACTGGCTTTTTCAAAAAACAGTTCGTTCCGGAAATCAACCTCCTCAGAGCCAGTATGTACGTAAAACCGGACAACAAAAGGATATACATTGCCAGCGATAACCTGTTAGCAGCTTATGCTTTGAGACTTTTAAACGATTCTCTTGCAGATACGATAGAAAAAGAACTTGAAAAATACAATAACGGTTATGATGAAAAGCATGAAGTCATCATTGGTGTTAAGATACCAGCCATCTTCTACGGAAGGTACAACGAATATATAACCAGCGAGTTCACCGAGAAATTCGGCTTAATTGACATACTTTATGAAAAACCAGATAAATCAGTAATCATCAACAGCTGGAAAAATTATGCTGATCTGGTTGTTTATAGAGCTTTGAACTTCCTTTTAGATAGGAACGTAAGAGAAGCTGAAAATTTGTTTAGAACACTGATGAGGATGTGGGATGGATACGGACTCAAAGATAAGGCATTCAAGGCCTATTACGAAACCTACAAAACGGCTTTAATAATGATCCTGGCGAAACGGTTAGAAAAGGCTGGTTCAAAAATTGTGGACGATTACCGTTATGAGATAGAAAAAGCCAAGCTGATTCTCAGAAAAACCCAGGCCTTTGAAGGTGGTTTTACTGTTGGATATGAAGTGAAGTCTGGAGAGATAATTCAGGCAGATGATACCAATACCGAAACAACCAGCATTGTGACAATCGCTCTTCTTGAATAAGAGGTGAAGTGAAAATATGAAGAGTTTTTTTGTATCTTTAATGCTTGTGTTTTCAATCATTTCACCAGCCTCAGTTCTGGATTATGTCGATCCCTTCATAGGGACCGGGGGGCACGGTCACACATTTCCTGGGGCAACCGTTCCCTTTGGTATGGTTCAACTCAGCCCGGATACTGATATCAAAGGTTGGGATTGGTGTTCAGGTTATCATTATTCTGATTCCTCCATAATGGGCTTCAGCCACACACACCTCAGCGGAACAGGCGCAGCGGATTATGGTGAAATCAGAATAATGCCAATCGTTGGAAATTTGAAAACACTCCCGGGACCAAAAGACGATCCTGACAGAGGCTACCGATCCAGGTTCAGGCACGAAACAGAGATCGCGAAACCCGGATATTATTCGGTGTTTCTAGACGATTACGAGATACTCGCAGAACTAACCGCATCCACAAGAGTTGGGGTTCATAGATACACATTTCCGAAAACTGATGAAGCTTACATAATACTGGATCTCTACCACAGAATCGGTGACATGGTAGAAAAGGCATGGGTGAAAGTAGTTGGAAACGATGAGATAGAAGGATACATAACCGGAGGACATTTCTGTGGTGCACGCTCTCCCCACACTATTTATTTCGTCGCTAAATTTTCGAAACCTTTCGAGGAATTTGGGACGTGGAAAGTTTTCAGGATAGAACCAGGCAATAGGAAAGAAAAGCTACGGAGTCGTTCAGACCCCTTCGTAGGAGCTTATGTTAGGTACTCGACTGAAGAAAACGAAAAAATAATCATAAAGGTAGCCGTATCTTATACCGGTATAGAAGGTGCAAGAAAAAATCTTTCTGAGGTTCCGGATTGGGATTTTGATCGCGTCAAAAAAGAAGCCTTTGCCGCATGGGTAAAAGAACTCAATAAGATAGAAGTAGAAGGGGAAATTGAAGACAAAATAAAGTTCTACACAGCACTTTATCATTCGTTCATCGCACCAAATATTTTTTCCGATATAGATGGAAAGTACATAGGTCCAGATGATAAAGTCCATTCCGCTGATTATCCCCATTACACTGTTTTTTCTCTCTGGGATACCTTCAGAGCTCTTCATCCTTTATTCGTTCTTCTCCAACCTGAGAGAAATGTGGACATGATAAAAAGTTTGCTTGACATATACGATCAATCTGGCTGGCTTCCAAAATGGTACAAAGCGAACAGATTTACGAACTGCATGATAGGAACCCATGCAGACTCAGTTATAGCGGATGCCTACGTAAAAGGATTGGAAGGATTTGACCTCCAGAAAGCTTATAAAGCAATGCTAAAAAACGCTACCAAAACCTCAAGAATGTTTTTATGAAGCCAGAGGAGGCTTGAAATACTACATAAAGAAAGGATATGTCCCTGCAGACAGGGTTGGTGAGGCAACCTCCAGAACCCTGGAATTTGCATACGATGATTTTTGTATAGCTCAATTTGCCAAAAAGCTCGGAAAACTCAAAGACTATGAAAAATTCATGGAAAGATCAAAAAACTACAAAAACGTTTTTGACCGTGAAACAGGGTTTATGAGAGGAAGAAAATACAACGGTCGCTGGATGGATGAAAATAACTTTGACCCAGCAAAAGTTTATAAATACTTCACAGAAGGAAATTCATGGCAATGGACTTTCTTCGTTGTTTCAGATGTGTACGGCTTAATGGGCTTAAAGGGAGGCAAAGAGGCCTTTTCCAGAAAATTGGACAGATTCTTTTCGGAAGACAGCAATGTGGATGGACCACCTGATATAACGGGTCTTATAGGTCAGTACGCTCACGGGAACGAACCTTCACATCATGCTGCATACCTTTACGTTTATGCAAACGAACCGTGGAAAACCCAAAAGATGGTCAGATATATAATGAATAACCTCTACCAAACAGGACCTGAAGGATTGTGCGGTAACGATGACTGTGGTCAAATGTCTGCCTGGTATGTTTTTAGTGCGATGGGATTTTATCCAGTTTGCCCTGGCACACCGTATTACGTCATAGGTAGCCCCATTTTTAACAAAGTGGTGGTACACTTGAATAATAAAAGGGATTTCGAAATAGTTGCTAAAAACAACTCTAAAGATAACCTTTACATATCGCGGGCCATACTTAACGATAAAGAGATAAAGAGAGCCTGGATAAATCACGAGGAAATCATCAAAGGTACGAAACTCGTATTTGAAATGTCTTCAAAACCAGATTTTTCCTGGGGACTAGAAAATGTACCCACAGAATAATGGAGGGATACTTAAATTGACACCGAAAGCTCCTTATAAACTAATCATCGACTTTCTTAGAGAAGAACTGAAAACAAAATACTCTCCCGGTGACAAGATCCCATCTGAAAACGAGCTCGCCAAGATGTTCGGAGTGAGCAGGTTAACCGCAAGAAAAGCTGTTGAAAAGCTAACGGACGAGGGCCTTCTTGTCAGAATACCGGGTATCGGAACTTTTGTCTCTGAGATCTCCAAACTTGCGAAAAACAAAGTAACTTACGTCGGCGTCGCGATTGGAAATGTTGCTGATGTAAGAGGAGAAGCGATGGTATCAAAAATAGTCAAAACGTTGAGAGACTTCTCTGTCCATGCTATATTCGTAGACATTGGAAAATGCTACTCCGAGGATTTCGAAAAAAAGCTTTCCCGTCTTCTGGACGAAAATGTCTCTGGACTTATAATATCACCTATAAAAAATCTTGAGGAAAGCCATACTTTCAAGAAGTTTATAGAAAAAAAACTACCCATAGTTTTCATAGACAGAACCATATCCGGTTTTGAAGAGATTCCTTTTGTAGAGTCAAACAACTACCACGGAGGCTATTTGCTCGGAGAGCATCTTAAAGACGTCCATGGATCAAAAAACGCGATATTTATCACCGAAGAAGGGATGGACATTTTCAGCGTTAAAGAAAGATACAACGGCTTCAAGAATGCTTTCGAAAAACATGTAGATGTTCTTTTTGTAGAGAACATAGAAGATATGCGGGACAAATTCATCAAAACAATAAAAGAAGGAAAATACGATTCCATATTCTTCTGTCACGATCTTTTAGCGTTATCCGGAATAACCTCACTCATGATGAATGGAATAAGAATTCCAGAAGATATAAGAGTAGTCGGCTTTGACGATAGAATCATATCCAAATACACCTTTCCTCACATTACCACAGTAAGACAAAACTTCAGCGAAATGGGAAAAGTGGCAGCATTGTTCATGGTAAAGTTCCTAAAGGGAGAAAAGATTCCCAGAGCCGAGCACATACCGGTAAAATTAGTGATAAGAGAATCCTGCGGTTGCTCTACAATGAATCAGCATTGAGTTTTTTCCAAGGATTATAGTCAAAAATTCAAGTATCATAACATTATAAGAACTTCGTTTCTTTCAAAACCCAAGATCCTAAATTTTTGATTCACTTTTTTCTATGATCCAATCTCCAACATCCATTCTCTCTTTTGATTTTTTAATTCCGGTTCTCGGGTCTCGGATCTCGGTTTCTCAATGTTTTTTTCGTACAACCTACAACGCACAACCCACAACGGTGTTTATCACTGCGCAGCAGTTCGGGTCAACTCCGAAGGAGTTCGTGACAATCCCGAAGGGATTCGTATCCGCCGTGAAGCGGCTTTCTCGGTCTCTCGGATTCTCTGATCTAGTGGTTTATCACACTCCCTTAAAAAGCTTTCTGATTACTTCCTTAACGGTCGTGATTTTGTTGATTTTATATCCCATAGCTCCGATAAAAGCAAACCCATCTTCAAGGTTCCCTTTTGAAGCATTCAAAAGGGCCTCGGCTATACAATATGGAGCATCTTTGACATTACACGTCTTTATACAATGAAACCCACATCTGAATGGCTTTTTCTTTCCCGCTTCAACATCTTCGATGAATTTATTCCGCACAGCCCTACCGGGTAAACCAACCGGGCTTTTGATAATCACTATGTCCTCTTTTTTAGCGTTCACGATCGTTTCCTTAAACCTGATATCCGCATCGCATTCCTCAGTTGCAATAAACGGGGTTCCTACCTGTATTCCAGACGCTCCCAACGAGAACACTCTTTTCACGTCATCAGAGCTGTATATCCCCCCGGCAGCAATAACAGGAACCTCCTTACCATACTCCCTTTTAATCTCTTCGGTAAAATCACGTATCTGAGGAATAGTCCTCTCAAGTGAAGACTCAGGATCATCGAGCTGTTCTGGACGGTATCCTAAATGTCCTCCGGCTTTTGGTCCTTCAACCACAAAAGCATCCGGTATATAGTTATGCCTTTTCAACCATCTCCTGAAAATAAGTTGAGCAGATCTCAACGAAGATACTATTGGAATCAACCTGGTTTTTGAACCCTCAACTTAAAAAAGAAGGCAGATCCAGCGGCAATCCGGCTCCAGAAATTATGACATCTATCTTTTCCTTGATCGCCGTAGTCACCATATCCTTATAATTGGTCAATGCAACCATGATATTCACACCAAGAATGCCGTTGGTTTTTTCGCGAGCATTTCGAATGATCCTTTTTAAGCCTTCTATGCTCGCCTGCTCAAAATTCCTTCTATTACCTCCCACCATCATTCCTATGCCGGCTGTGCCTATAACCCCTATCCCGCCTTCATTGGCAACCGCTGAAGCGAGATTGTCAAGTGATATACCAACAGCCATACCACCCTGTATAAGAGGAATTTTTGGCTTCAAACCCCCAATGTTTAACTTAATAACCTTCACGCTCCTTTCAAATCAAAACAAAATAAGGATTTCCGATTTCTACATTTTACTTGTTTTACTTTAGGAGAATTCTAACATAAAACCATATCCCAAAAAAAAGCCAAAAGTGATTATCAACCCCGAACTACTGACAATCTCACAATCATCAAGCAAAGCATTAACTCTAAAGTTAATAACTCACGAGTTAATTATGTCGCACCAGTAACTTCAACCACCCGTTATTAGTTATTGATTATCAGTACCTGATTCTCGAACTTTCTACACCATAAACCCAATTTTTTGAAAAACAGAGATTGTCACCCTAAGCTTGACTTGTCATCCTAAACTTGATTCAGGATCTACTGTTCTTGATTTCTCGGGTCTCGGATTCTCGGGTCTCGGATCTCGAATCTCGAATTTTATACAGCATGCTGTGCCCCTACAATAGCGAATCCTTGCCATGTAACGTAATCATTGAAAAATGTTCAGAACAGATTCTGGATAAAACATTTCCAGAATGACAGTTTTTCAACCGCGAAGCGGCTCGGAACAACCACGTAGTGGTTCGAGTCAACTCCAAAGGAGTTCGTAACAACCGCTTGCGGTTCGTGTCGCTCCATCAGCTGACAACGTCGCTCTACCAGCTGACAGCGTAGCAAGCCTCGGCTTCGCAGCAGCTATCGGTTCCCGGTTCTCGGTTTCTCGGATTCTTATCAGGAGTTCGTGTCAATCCCAAAGGGATTCGTGTCCGCTGCGAAGCAGCCCTCTCACTCAGTTCTCGTTTTTTTCTGTTCTCATGTTATATTTGAAATGTAAATAAGTTTTGAAAAAAGGAGATGTTCGTACATGGAAGTAGTTTACGACGATGTTGTCTGGTTGGATTTTGACGTTCTCGAAAACTTTATGGTCGATGTTTTTAAAGCTCTTGGAGTTCCGGAAGAAGATGCCAAAATAGTCGCAAATGTGCTTATTACGGCCGACAAACAAGGTATCGACTCCCACGGAGTCGGTAGACTTAAGCCAATCTATGTCGAAAGAATTCAGGCGGGAATCCAGAACCCCATCACAAACTTTGAAATCGTCAGAGAAAGCCCGACAACTGCGGTAGTAGATGGGCACAACGGAATGGGACATGTAATAGGCTACAAAGCCATGAAACTGGCCATAGAAAAAGCAAAAAAGTACGGCATGGGAATGGTTGCTGTGAGAAACTCCACCCACTACGGTATAGCGGGTTACTATGTTCAAATGGCTGTGGATGAAGGTATGATAGGTATCACCGGTACTAATGCGAGGCCATCCATAGCCCCCACCTTCGGCGTTGAACCCATGCTCGGAACAAACCCATTGACCTTCGGAATGCCCTCAGATGAAGAATTTCCCTTCATTCTTGACTGTGCCACGAGCGTCTCTCAGAGGGGAAAAATCGAAGTTTATGCCAGAGCAGGTAAAGAAATTCCTGAAGGCTGGGTAATAGGAGAAGACGGAAAAACCAGAACAGACACCGAACAAATCCTTGAAGACCTGAAAAAAGGAAAGGCTGCACTGGTTCCACTCGGCGGAATAGGTGAAGAAACAGCCGGATACAAGGGTTACGGTTACGCCACTGTAGTTGAAATACTCTCCGCTGCCCTTCAGGGTGGAAACTTTCTCAAAATGCTGACAGGCTTCGATGAACAGGGAAATCGTGTCCCGTATAGAATCGGCCATTTCTTTATTGCAATCAATATCGAGGCCTTTACCGAATTAGAAAACTTCAAAAAAACAACGGGTGAAATACTGAGAGCTTTGAGAAACTCAAAAAAAGCGCCGGGGGCTGAAAGAATATACACCGCCGGCGAAAAAGAATACCTGACATGGTTAGAAAGAAAAGATAAAGGTGCTCCACTAAACCACGTTCTCAGAGAACAACTCGTTCAATTAAGAGATGAATTCAATTTAGACCAGTATAAATTCCCCTGGGAATGATTATAAAAACCAGAAACATGCGGAGGGATAAAAATGGATCTCAAAGAAAAAGCACTTAAACAGCATGAATTATGGCAGGGAAAACTCGAGGTTATTTCCAAAGCGAAAGTAGAAACCTCCGAAGACCTCTCAATCGCCTACACCCCTGGAGTAGCCGAACCTTGCAGAAAAATAGCAGAAGATCCCGAAAAAGTGTATAAGTATACAATGAAAGGCAACACCGTTGCCGTAGTCACAGACGGAACGGCTGTTCTCGGTCTGGGAGACATCGGCCCCGAAGCCGCTTTGCCTGTGATGGAAGGAAAAGCGGTTCTCTTCAAAGAATTTGCCGGCATAGATGCTTTCCCGATATGCCTGGACACAAAAGATGTGGATGAAATAGTAAAAGCCGTTAAATACATTGCTCCCGGCTTTGGTGGAATAAACCTGGAAGACATTTCCGCTCCACGATGCTTTGAAATCGAAGAAAGATTGAAAGCCGAATTAAATATCCCGGTTTTCCACGACGATCAGCACGGAACAGCTATAGTCGTGTTAGCCGGAATCATAAATTCTCTGAAGATCGTCCAGAAAAAGCCAAATGAAATGAAAGTAGTGATCAACGGGGCTGGCGCTGCCGGAATAGCGATCACAAAACTCCTGATAAAATTCGGCTTTAAGCACATAATCCTCTGCGATAAACCCGGAGCCATATATAGGGGAGCCGATTGGACAAATCCTGCCCAGACAAAAATCGCCGAAATCACCAACCCGGACAACGTAAAGGGAACTCTGAAAGAAGTAATAAAGGGTGCAGACCTGTTCATAGGGGTTTCAGCACCAAACATTGTCACAGAAGAAATGATAGCTTCGATGAACAAAGACGCCATCGTTTTTGCTATGGCCAACCCTGTTCCGGAAATAATGCCGGATAAAGCAAAAGCGGGTGGTGCAAGGATAGTTGGAACAGGCCGCTCAGATTTCCCAAACCAGGTAAACAACGTCCTCGCATTCCCGGGAATATTCAAGGGGGCTCTAAAATGCCGAAAACAAATAACGGATAAAATGAAAATCGCCGCGGCTTACGCCATAGCCGGCATGATACCGGAATCCGAATTAAACGAAGAAAACATACTCCCAAAACCCTTCCAGCCTGGAATAGCAGATGCCGTAGCCGAAGCAGTCATAAAAGCAGCGGAAGAGGAATAACAACAAGGAGGTTTACAGGTGAGGATCAAAGTAATTCTCAAAGAAGCCAAAAACAAGGCTTTCAAAAGAGATCATTACCATCAGCTCGCTGGCATGATTTACAACATGATAAGAAAATCCAATCCAGAATTCTCCTCATGGCTCCATGAAAAAGGATTTATGGATGGAAACAAAAAATTCAAATTTTTCTGCTTCTCGAGGTTAATAGCTCCAAGAAATCACTACGAATACATCGGAGAAAACAAAGAATTAATCCTATTCAAAACCGATCAAGTATCTCTATACATTTCCTCACCGGTAGAAGAGTTCCTCACAAACCTGATAGAGTTTTTTCTTGCCGAGGATTACGTAAAGCTTGGGGATCACACGTTGAAAGTAGACAGCGCCAGGGCACTCACTACACCAGATTTTGGAGATAAAACTGTGTTTAAAGCAATCACACCAATAGTATTATCAAAAAGGGTTGAAGGATATAACACTCCTTTCTACATAAGAGCCTACCAATCCCCCGATGAATTCGATGAATACCTCACAAAAAACGCGAAAGAAAAATGGAAAATCTTCACTGGTCAAGAAAACGCCGACATATCCCTTCAAGTCGATAGAACATATCTCGAAAAAAAGGGAAAAAGAACCTCGTGCAAAATCAACCTCAGTCCTAACCAGACAATCATAGGATCAGTAGTCCCTGTAATTGCTATCGGAGATTCCGAGATCATAAGATTCCTATATGATGTTGGCATTGGCCAGAAAAACTCCCTGGGAATGGGAATGGTCGAATTAGCAGGATACAAATATTAAATATCAACGCAATACGTAATCATATAGTAGGGACACAGCATGCTGTATAAAATTCGAGATCCGAGACCCGAGATCCGAGAAGGCTGCTTCGCAGCGGACACGAATCCCTTTGGGATTGGCACGAACTCCTGCGGAGTTGTTTCGAACCACTTCGTGGTTGTTATAAACTGCTTCGCAGTTGAAAAAATTGACACTTAAAACGATAACTGAGATCCGAGATTCGGTATTGTAGGACACAGCATGCTGTATAAAATTCGAGATCCGAGACCCGAGAATCCGAGAAATCAAGAACAGTAGATCCTGAATCAAGTTCAGGATGACAGCTTCTGTTTATAAAGGGAGATGCCGGACACAGCGTCTGCAAGCCTCAGTCTTCGAACGTCGCTCTACCAGCTGACAGCCTCTGCAAGCGACAAATGTTTTCCATCTGCAAAGCCATTCGTCTCAATCTCAAAGGGATTCGTACCCGCCTAATTTTCATAGCAATTCTTCCATAGCGTGCTTAATTTTACATTTACATACCCGAACTCATTTCTCGAATTCAGTCACTTGACTTCACTTTGTAACAGTTCTCTGTAATGTGCTATTTTTCTATTTCACACACGTTAGTTTGCTTTCCTTATTGTCGGATCTCTGTTAAATTATATTACGTTTGTTACCGCGAGATGTTAAACGCTCGTTTTATACATCGTTAAATCGTACTATTTGCATTTTTATTAGTCGCTTTCAGAGCTTAATATATTTGTTACAGACCTTCGTCGAATCAACCGACCGGTAAAATTTTAGGTAATTCCTATCATTGATTAACTACCCACGCTATTTAGAAATTCTCTAAAATCCTTAACAGAGATCCGACAAATCCTTGGTCATTCGACTGTCAACTCGTTTACATTCACAGGGTTTACTGTACCCCTCTCCGGACAACGAATCTATATCTTATCCCTCCTTACAGATTAACTTTTTAGAAATAATTATTTCTCTCCCTATCAAAAATTCCCAAATTCCCTTGACTTAACGCATTGCTTTTCCTTATAATTTCCTTGTAATATATACTGTTTGGTAAGAACCAATGTGGTATGGAAACTCGCTTAGAAGGTGCCAAAGTCCGGTGTCTGGGTTTTGTTTGGTAAGAACCAATGTGGTATGGAAACTACCGAAAGAGCATTTCTCGTATCATTGCTCAGTGGCAGGTTTGGTAAGAACCAATGTGGTATGGAAACAGTTCGTTGATAAGATCTGGGATATCATCGTAGTGAGTTTGGTAAGAACCAATGTGGTATGGAAACTTTTGCACCACGGAAACGGAAATACAGGCGTACATCGTTTGGTAAGAACCAATGTGGTATGGAAACTTTTAAATACATCTCTACCCATTTTTTTCACCTCCCGTTTGGTAAGAACCAATGTGGTATGGAAACCTACAACCAGATAATCCTTGTTTCGCTATTATCTTGTTTGGTAAGAACCAATGTGGTATGGAAACATGTCGACAAGTGTTTTAGTCTATCTTGCTTTGTTTGTTTGGTAAGAACCAATGTGGTATGGAAACTGGGCTATGCCTTCGAAGTCTGCTAGGTCTTTTACATAGTTTGGTAAGAACCAATGTGGTATGGAAACTCCGGTATCTCTTGGCCCGGCTCGACCCTGAAATTTGCGTTTGGTAAGAACCAATGTGGTATGGAAACTCAGGTGTAATTTCCTCAAATTTGACGTTGGTTGGAAAGTTTGGTAAGAACCAATGTGGTATGGAAACCATGAAAGCTGAACATGGGTGCAAAATGGTATCTAGAGTTTGGTAAGAACCAATGTGGTATGGAAACATTATCTTTTCTGCGACTTTTTCTGGGTTGTTTGTGTTTGGTAAGAACCAATGTGGTATGGAAACTCGGATCCCCACGCTGAAACAATCAAATATCTTTCCGTTTGGTAAGAACCAATGTGGTATGGAAACTGCTGACTGGTGGGAGAAAACTACCACGGGAACTTGTTTGGTAAGAACCAATGTGGTATGGAAACGTAACTGCTAATGAAATAGCAAGTGGAGCAATTACAAGTTTGGTAAGAACCAATGTGGTATGGAAACAAAGCTACTATGATAACATCGCCATATTTTTTAACAAAGTTTGGTAAGAACCAATGTGGTATGGAAACAAAGGATCGGCGGGGGTCTTTCTTATTGTTGCTTTTGTTTGGTAAGAACCAATGTGGTATGGAAACTAAATTCGTATGAAGGGAGTGATTAATATGTTCACAGTTTGGTAAGAACCAATGTGGTATGGAAACTTTGGCAGCGGGGGTGGGAATTGAACCCACTGACCTAGTTTGGTAAGAACCAATGTGGTATGGAAACGTGTATGAGCCTTCATCATTGATGAAACTATTTGTGTTTGGTAAGAACCAATGTGGTATGGAAACTCCTTTTTATTTTACGTAAAACTTTATATTCTGACTGGTTTGGTAAGAACCAATGTGGTATGGAAACTATTTTCGATGTCCGTAAAAGTACTACCAATAAATAGTTTGGTAAGAACCAATGTGGTATGGAAACAACACACTACTCACTCCTCGCACGCCGGACATAAAGTTTGGTAAGAACCAATGTGGTATGGAAACTAATGAACCTGTTGAGCTACCCGGGAAAGCGCCTGGTTTGGTAAGAACCAATGTGGTATGAATGGCCTGTGGCCATGAGGCTTGCGGACGCTGTCAGCTGATGGAGCGACGTTCGAAGACTGAGGCTTACGACGTTGAAGTAAAAACCAATTATGCAAGCTGGCATAACAGCCTTACTTCTTAGGAGGTACCGAATCCTCGATCTCAGATTTCATCAGCCTTGCAAGCGTCAGCCTCTGCAAGCGTCAACCTTGTGAGCGTCCGGAGCGCAGCTCCGCACTTCAGCGCATGATCCTTGCGCAAAAAAATTCTATTCGAACAACTCTTCCAATGTGTAAAGCCGTATTGTTTCATCATTTTTTGCCCTCTCCAAAAGTTTGTAGGTAAAACCAGACTTTGAGAACAAAACGTATATTTTTTTCTCAGTATTGAAAAGTTCACTTTTTTCAACAAGTTTATTCAAATCAGAAATGTCAACTTTTCGATTCTGCCATTTACATTCGCCAAAAAGCATGCCTTCATTTCCTAGGCCAACAATATCTATTTCTTCCTGCCTCTTTTTGAAAGGGTTATTCCCCCACCATCTTCCAATCTTTTCAAGCCGTACGGTAAATTCTCCCTTAGCGTTTTTTCTTTTTACAAAATCCGCGCAAACCCTTTCAAATGTCTTTCCAGTATATTCGCTTAATCCAGGTAATATTTTGCTATTCAAAATATATTCACTCATACCGGTTTCTACGAGCGTACGATTTGGAAAAATGAAGGTATACCAAAATCTGAACAACTCATCTCGTATAAAGTACAATGATTTTTTTGAGTTTTCTTTTTCTGTTACAGGAATTTCTTTCCCAACAATCTCTAATTCCATCAGAATCTTTATGTACTTTCCCGTTTTGTCATTCCGCTGCCCAATTTTGTTGGCAATATCGTTGAGTCTGCTCGCCCCAAATGCAATAGTCTCTATTATTGCATTGTATAAAGCAGGTTCTCTCAACTCCTGTTTTAGAAGAAACCTCGGCTCTTCATATAAATATGCGGATGTATCCAGAAAGTTGTTCATTATATTTTGCTTTATAGAAAGAGCCTCATCCCATTTCAACAAATACTGAGGAACTCCCCCGAGTATTCCATAAGTAATGACTTTTTCTTCAGCTCCTAGTGAGGGGAAAAAATTGGAAGCTTCAAGATAATTGAATGGTTCTATTTTGAATTGCGCTGTTCGTCTCCCGAAAAGAGGACTTTTACTTCCAAGCACTTCCTTCTCCATAAAGCCTATTGAAGAACCACACAGAGCAATGAATAACTTTGAATTGGCAAATTCATGATCGATCATTCTCTGAAGTAAAGAAGGAACTTCCGGGCTTGCGTTTACCATGTACGGAAACTCATCTATTACCAACAACAATTGTTCTTTTCTGGCCCTTTCACCTATAAACCTGAAAACCTTCTCCCAGGACTCAAATGGTGCTATTGTTTCAGATAGCCCAAAATGCTCGAGCACAAATTTCGAAAAACTATCGAGCATAACCTTCTCATTCACTTCATCACATACGAAAAAAATACTGTTCTTCCCTTCAGAAAACTTTTTTAACAACGTCGTCTTTCCAACACGACGTCTTCCATAAACAACAACCAATTGAAAATTCCCCTTTTTCCAGAGTCTATCCAGTTTTTCTAATTCCATCCTTCTACCAATAAACATAGAACCACCTCGAATATTATTAACTCTAAAGTTAATAACTTACGAGTTAATTATACTACACTTTCACCTCAAACGCTAAATTTATTTGATGTTCCTGACTCCCCAGATCCGATTTTTATCTAAAATCCTGTCTCCAACATCAAATCTCGCTCTTTTGCATTTTACGCCGCAGGCCCTCCAGCAAGACCGGACTTATTCGCTACACAGCAGCTATCGGATCTCTGACAGAAATTCAGTTGTTAGTTACTAGTTGTTAGTTCCTGGTTCTTGGATTTTCTATATCCTAAACCCGATTTTTATCTAAACTCTAATCTCCAACATCTATTCTCGCTTTTGATTTTTTAATTCCGGTTCTCGGGTCTTGAATCTCGGTTTTTATACAGCATGCTGTCCCCCTACAATAGCAGATCTCGGTTCTCGGATCTCGGACTCTCGTGTTTTGGATAGTGAAAGAACCATAGTGGTATGGATGGCCTGCGGCCAGGTGAGCACGCTTCGCGTGGTTGCGACTGGCTTAGCCAGTGTTTCGAACTCCTGCGGAGTTGTCCCGAACTGCTTCGCAGTTGTAACGCGCCTGCGGCGGATTAGAACATGCTTTAGTCCGGCTCGAGGAGCCGCATAGCCGCGACGAAGGAGCGGAAGTCCACACAAAGTGTGCTAATTCTGACGTAGTCAGCACAGCGCGAATATCATTCAATATTTCAACTCGGCACTAAAGCCGGGTTTTTTGTTTTAGTGAAAAAAGTGTAAAAGTAAAACTTGGAAATCCAACAAACCTTTCCCGGAGGTGATGTTTAGTGGACGTAAAGAGCGTAATCATTCCTTTAGCGCTCAATAAGATAGAAGAATTATTCGAAAACAGAACCAATATGATCGTACTAAAAGGCTTCGAAAGAAACGATCTTTCTGAAATTCTAAGTAACAGGCCGTATATAACCTTTTTTGAAGAAGATCTGGCTCTGGATCTTGAATGGTTCTTAGGTCTTTATGATCTCCAAAATTTGATGGCCCTTTCGGAAAAGCTTAAATCAAACAAGAAAATCGTTATATCCCAGTGGTTGTATGCCTTAATCTCGAAAAACATCCCGGTGCTCTTAGAAAATCTTGGAAAAACAATCTGTCTCGAGAACTACCAGAAAACTAAGATAAAACTCTCAGATTCGGAGAAGCAACTGGTTCTAACAACAAAGCTTGGAACGCTATTTTCTGTAACATCTAATAATGAACTGATCTTAAAAGACACAGAAGGCCTATTCCCCAAAAGTGTACCAATGTATGACGAACCGGAAATAACTGAGATCTACAATCTTGACCAACTCATCGAAGCGATCAAGGGGGAAAGGGTTCTCGGTTTGAAAGTTACTGCAGACTTGAAGAAACTCCTGAAAGATGAGGGAATAAAATTTATTGAAAAATCCGAAAATATTGAAAATACGGACGTCATCATGATCACGGACAACTCTCACTCTACGAAGGAAAGACTGTTTTCCACAAGCGCTTACCTTAAATGCAATTCAATTCCTCACAAAATCATAAGGTTCTCTGGTCTGTACCCATCCGAAGAGGTTAGGAAACTCGACCTTCACAAGTATCTCCGCGAAAATTTTAAATATGAACAGTTTAGAACCTTCGAGGTTTACTCTAATTCAAAAAAGGAAAAATACAAGATCTCTCAGAAAGAGTTGATAGAATTTCTGCTCTCACAATCCCTGTCTAAGAAACCCGAAGACCTTTTCTTTGTCGCTTCCACCGGATCAGGTAAATCCCTGATCTACACCCTCACAGCCACAATATTGAAAAAACTGGACGATAAGAGCCTCACAGTCGTAATCTCGCCACTAAAGGCTCTTATGAAAGATCAGACTCATAACCTCCACAGGAACCACAACTTAACCGGAAGCGCTTACATCAATTCTGAACTAAGCTACGAAGAAAGAACTAGTATATTAGACAAAGTAAAGGAAGGCGAAGTGTTCATTCTATACATCTCACCGGAAACCTTCATCTCCACAAGCCTTGAAACCCTTTCAAGCGGCAGAACAATCAGACTTCTGGTCGTGGATGAGGCACATTTGGTTAGTACTTGGGGAAAAACCTTCAGGGTGGATTATGGTTATCTTGGTGATGAAATCAAAAGATTCAGAAAGAAAATTGATTTCCCTGTTTTTGCCACAACCGCCACAGCCATCTGGGGTGGAGAACTTGACACAATTGAAGAAATCTCAAGCTTGCTAAATCTTAGATCACCCCGAGTTATCTTTGCCGATGTTAAGCGGAAAAACATCGAAATAAAGATTGAAAAATTCGACCCCAAAGAGATCGAAGAAAACGAGTCTTTTACAACAAAGAAAATCCTTCACACATCAAAAAAGATCAAAGACATGGTTTTGAAAGGCGAAAAAACGCTGGTATACTGTCCCTTTGTAAATCATACCAAAAGAATTAAAAACATAATTGACGCCTATCCGGAAATTAGAGACCAGGTGCGAGTGTATACAGGCAAAACAAAGGATGATGAAAGAAACAAAACATACACGCTTTTTAAGAACAATACAGCAAAAGTTGTATTAGCAACAAAGGCTTTCGGGATGGGAATAGATATTCCCGATATAAGAACGGTGTACCACCATCGGGTTCCTGCAAATCTCTTTGAGTACATACAGGAAATCGGGAGAGCGGGAAGAGACGGTAAAAAAGCCACTGCTCTGACCTATTATCATCCTGTCGATCCTTCAGACAGTTACAAACTATCTCGAATATCGGTTCCGCAGGTGTGGAAATTAAAACACATAATGGAACACATCGGTTCTCTGGTAAAGGCAAGCCCTAACGGCGAAATCCTCCTTCCGGTAGATGACATCAAGCATCTTCTCGAAACAGGAAACTCAAGTAGTAAAGAAACATTGCTTGGAAGGGCAAGAACCGCCATCTTCTTACTCCAGAAAGACCTTGAAAAAAGAGTAGGAAGACCCATATTGGTAAGAAGATCAGAAGTATACAAGTACCTGTATTTCTCGGCGCCGGATGATATCGGCACTGAATTAATGGATAAATTCCAAGAAATTTACATTGTTTCAGACCAGATAAAAAGAAACAACATCACCGGTAATCACCAGGTTATAATGAGTGCAGGAAAAATCTACTCTGTTGATATAACAGAACTGTGGAAGAGAAAATTCCAGCAACTGACACTAAAAGCGTTGGTCTGGAAGTTTTTCCAGTATCCAAAGGATATTTTTGGAAAGGACATCTACCCGGTAATAAAAGTTGAAATAGATCTGCTCAAAAACAAAGAAACGATCAGCAGAATTTTCAGAAGCACTCTGGAAATCGCCTCTAAAATGGCAGAAAGTACCACAAAAGGCATAGTTGAGGAAGAATTTTCCAACACCCTCAAAGCCGAAATAAAAGAGGTTTCTATTTTAAGCGAACTGAATGATATAAATGAAAAGATGAGATCCATATTTATAAACTATCTTATCGGTTCTTATGAAAACAACAGGAACAAACTCTTCAAATCAAAGGGAACCATAGAAGAAAAGAGAATATTTGGAATTCCAAAAAGGTTCAAGCAAATTGAAAATGCCTGGTGGTCAATATTTGATGAAGTAACAAATACAGACAACTCCAAAAAAGAACTGTACATATCACCCCGTTCAGCATGCGCTGAAATCTATTACAACGTTCTGGGTGTCCTGGATATATTACAACTCGCAACTGTTAAGTACAGCGGTGGTGAGAGCTCCATTATCCATCTCAAATGCCTGGACAGAAATTACATTCTCCAAAACTACCGCAATTATCACTGTGAGTTACTCAAAACAATACGCAATCGTCTCAAAAGAGAATACGACATAGCTAAAAGCTTTTATGAGACTGAGATGAGCAGTGAAGAACGATGGGAATTCATAGAAAACTACCTTCTCAGAAAGATCCATTAAATTAAAACAGGAGGAACAAGCTATGAAAAAACTGGAAAATGAAAGAAAATTTCTTGTTCCTGAAGAAAAAGCGAAAGATTTGAAGTCAAAAGCCGTGAAAAAATGTGGAATCGTCCAGTGGTATCTTGACTCAGAAAAGACAACACGCATACGGCTGGAAATCTGGAAGGAAATTACAGGATTCAGGCACGTGTGGACAAAAACTGTAAAGGTAAAAGAAGAAGGCTCTGGAATAAGGCCTGAAACAGAGGAAACACTCGATCCCCAAGACATAAAATTAGAGGAACTAAAAGACAACCCCTTCGTAATGAAGATTCGCTATTTCCTGCAAGAAGAACACCCTGAGGTTATCCTGGATGAATTCATGCTTGAAAAACACCCGCGGACAAAACTTCGAAAAAAACTTCTTGCTCTGCGAAATTGAATTAACGCAAGATGATTCGGAAGAAAAATTCGAACAGGCAGCAAAAACCTTTGGTATAAACAGTAGCAATGAGGTTACTGGTAAGACTAAATACGAAAATGAAAACATAGCCGCCACGCCTGACAAGGAAAACAACAATCCATGGGATTACATCAAATACCTCGAAAACCGCCTTAAGGGAAAAACCGTCGTGGTTGCTCTTCAGGGGCTTTCGCTTTTTAATAAAATCACAGATAAAAATAGTGACAAAAATGACAGAGAAGCCCAATGAAAAACTAAAAGAAAAGCTAAAATACTTACTTGATCCTGATTCTATTCCAGAAGAACTAGTTTACTTTAAAGAAGAATTAAAAAAATACTTCCAAAAAGGTGCACGGTTTGACTACAAAAAGCTAAAAGGAATATCCGCCGAACTAGACAGCATAAGTCTCATAAAAGATTTAGGATATGATATCGAAAAAGTCATCATGTTTGTTTTCCCTGACGATAAAGGTAAATTCTCCAAAGATGAGAGACCAGCAGTATATGACTATCTCGAAAGATTAATCGAAAATGCCTTCGGGTTGAAAACAGAGCCGATTTCCATAATGTATTCTTCTTCAGATAAAAAATTATCATCCAATACCCTCATAACCATCTGGAATGAACTCGACAAAATCGTTGAAGATACTAAAAAAGACAAGAAGGAAATCATCGTCGATGTTGCGCCAGGACAGAAATACCCCGGAATCATGGCGGCTCTCTATTGCATTTTTAATAAGATGCCTTTCTTCTACAAGTTCGAGCACTCTGACGAAATCCTGGAGTTTCCCCCAATTCCGGCAACCTGGGATTTCAGCAGCATAGATGAAGCATTATCCGCGTTCATAAGCTTGATAGATCTCCCCACATACCGGAACGAAAAAGCTCAGTCTGAGAAAAAAGATGAAAGCATCTCATATTCACAATACGCGGTCATCCCCCAGATTTTCAGGGATATCTATAGCACTTCAAGCTCAGCAGATAAGCTTGAAAGCATTCTTCCGTTGAGCAAAATATTTGAAGAATACAAAAATGCACGAAAACTCCCCTTCGGATACGGCGAAGAGTACTTCAAGCTGATCTTGCGCGATAATCCGGATGACCATAAGAAAATAGAATACTTGAGAAAAAAGATCAGAAACGCATGGTCTATGCAGTGGATAGGAGATCAGATCCCGGAAACCGTTGAACACTCCCAAAGGCACAGTAAAAGGCTCATGGAATTCACTGTGAACCTTATAAACGCAATAGGTGAAGAGAACTTCTTAAAAGGTGTCCCGGAAGATCTCATCAGTGATTTCTATTTTGTCTTTGCCATTGCTATGAACGTACATGACCTGGGACATACCAAACTCTCTTTCAAAAACGACAAAATATCCCTGAACCTTGACGGATTGCCGAGTGTGGTAAGAGATCTCCACAACGAACTAACCTACCAGATGCTGGAAGATGAAAGCACGTATCATCTATTAGAATCAGAGAAAACAAAGGAAATAAAGAACTGGGAAAATATCGTAAAAGCGGTAAAGCTCGTATCGCGGTATCACCGTGGACACATGCCCATTGATATTGCAGACAATCTGCAGAAAGACCGAAAAAAGTCTTTAGAAATCTTCAATATAGAGACAAAACCACTGGTTGAGGTATGCAAGGAAGTATTCCCGACTAAAGATTGGCAAACCCTTACTATAATTGCTGCCCGCTGGTTGAAATTCATCGACGGAGTTGATGTACAGGCTGACAGAACAGTAGATCCAGCGTACAGGAAACTGAGAATAAAGCGAACCGCCTATGAGTTGATCAATCTGACAAAGTCTTTTATCAATGAAAATCCTGAAATATGCAAAACAAATAACCTAAACAAATTTCTTTTGGAAATCAAAGAAAAGAGCTCAATAATCTTTGAAGAAGAAAACAGCGACCACAATCTCAGAACAAAAATAGCCAAAATCGGAAAATTAATTGAGAAGACATATGTTTATCCTGAATTAAATCGAATTATAGAGAATCAAAAAGAAGGGCTGTTAAAAATCCCTGAATGGCTGAAAACTCTCGATAGAATCGCCTTCAAAGCGCTGCAATTCCCTCATTTTGAAAAGCACAACCTTGTAAGCTTCGTTTATCCAAGGTTCTATAAGAAAGATAGTATCTGCGGAAACTTCGACAAGACACTGTACTTAACTTTGAATATAAATGAAGAAGAAATTCCAACCACAGATAAAGAAGGCAAGGAACACATCCTTAAAACCCTCTCCGATATAAAAAAAGAAATTATCACCGAATTCATAAAAGCAGGCTTAAATAAAGGCGAATTCGCCATCAAAAAAATAAAAATGGAGGTTGAACCTGTGAATGAAAGAGTTCTCATAACACCCTTAGGTACGTCACCGGGCGTACTGTACACCCTGATCAAAAAACTGAACCCGGACAAAATTCTCGTAATCACTTCCGAAAAGGCAGCTGAAAAAATCCCTGAGATTTGTAAAAAAGCAGGATACGATGAATCAAAGATCTCCATATACAAACTAAATGATCCCTTTACCGGATTCGACGAAATCCAGAAAATACAGGGGAGTTTTTCCATGATAGATTGGAACCCCTTTGACGAGATAATTCTCAACCTTGCAGGCGGCACATCATTCCTCCAATACGTTGCAACAAAAGTAGTAGATGAACTGGAAAAACAAAACCATTCTGTAAAGAGAGTATTCGCCATAGACAGAAGAGCCTATACAGAGCAAAAAGAAAATCCCTACGTTGTAGGTGATGTTGTAGAGCTACCTTAAAGGAGGGAAAACAATGCCAAAACCTAAGCTAATAATTACTAATGTCGGGAATACGCTATGGCGAAAAGTATTCAAAACCGATCCAAACCACGATTCAAAAAGGCTGTGGAACGAGATAAAAAACAAAGAGTTGGAAGAATTGTGCCAGATTTCCCCGGAAATAAACAGTTTGACAAAATTCAACCTGGACGGGACAGAAAAACTCGTTTTCATCACCACGAATACGAGTGATTCCATAGCTTGTGGCGAAGCCATCACCGAATACTATCAGGATCTCGGGTTTTCAGCCGAGAAAATCATAATTGAAAACCTTAAAAACACCAAACAAAAAACAGAATTTGAAAAAGGAATAAGCGAATATGTGGATACTTTGATAAACACCATAACAAAGTACACCTACTCCCATGATAAATACATCAATGTAACATCAGGTTTTAGGTCCCTCATCCCCTACGCCACGATAATCGGAACGGTTTTCAAATGCCACATCTTTTATCTGTACGAATTCAGTACATACTTAAAATTGCTGCCGCCTTTCCCGATAGATTTGAACACTGAGATTTTCAGGGAACACGATGAATTTTTCCAGAAACTGGATAACGATCTCATCGAAAAAGAAAAGGCGATGAAAGAATTTGGTGGTTACGAAAACCTTCAGAAGCTCATCCCCGAAATTCTCTGGGAAGAGGATGGAATGATCTACCTTACCAATTTCGGCAGGATTCTATGGAGAAAATTCGACAGTGAAAATCCCCTGGCCCTCATAAGTAAAGACGTAGAAAAGGCACTCAACAAAAGTGATGAACTGAGAATTTTCCTGAGAAAATTCCTGCGGGGCGAAGGAGAATCTGACCACCATTTGCACACATACAACGGAAAAGCAAAATGTTGGAAATTTCCCGCTGAGAATTGGAGAATATTCTATATCGAAGAGCCAGGACAACCGATAAAAGTTGCCCAGATCCTGAAGCATGATGACTACGAAAAATACATAAAAGAACCTCGTGACGAGACAAAATTACAGTACAAACCCATAAGAATTAAAATCTAAAAAGGTGGCCATTGCCACCTTTTTATTTTATATCTTTATGTCCCTTTCAAGTACACAATCCCGCTGATCAAGATCAGCGTTAGCCACCGCCTCGAAAATAATACTTTCCAGCTCACGGAAATTCCCGGGAAAACTGTAATCTTCCAATTTCTCTATGGCTTTAATGCTTATCTTTTTCACCCTGCTTTTTCTCGCATGAACTGCTTCCTGAAGCACAAAACTGATCAGATATCTCAGGTCTGATTTGCGCTCTTGAAGAGAAGGCAGGCTAATTTTGTACTTGAATCTATGATACAGATCCGCTCTAAAGTTCCCCTTTTCAATTTCTTTAGGAAGATCCTTGTTTGTCGCAGCTATAATAAATACCGGAGCTTTAACACCTTTGGGATTAGAATAACCCTCAATTATAATTCTCATATCATCAAGATAGGTGAGTAATTTTGCCTGTATTTTCGGGCTGATATCACCAATCTCATCGATAAAAACCACACCTCCGGCATTTGCGAGAAGCTTTCCAATCTTGTAACGGCTATCCGTAAAAGCGCCCGGAAACGACCCAAACAATTCACTTTCAACCAGATTCTCGCTCAAATTAACAATGGGAATCTTCGAAAAATAATCCTGAAAATTATCTCCATAGAGTTCATTAGCAAGATATTTCGCCATAAGGGTTTTCCCGCTACCTGTCGGTCCGGTAATCAGCACAGCCTCAATATTGTTTAACCCAAAACTCTCTGTTTTTTCCGTTATCTTACTGTACATGTCCTCAACCTTTGTTATATCCTTTGTTTTAGAGCTTTCAATACCACTGATTTCAAGTTTAAAAAGCTTTTTGACCTCTGCACAATCTCTTATCTTTTCTAACGTTTCGACATATCCCTTTAGATTGCTGGCAATACGATTGGCCATTGCTATCGCTTCTTTCATCCTATCGTCCGAAAAAAGCGAAATATATTTATTTCTGTCTTCAGGTTCGTACTTCACTTTCCAGTCAATGTATTTACACTGTTCCTGTTCAAGCAAATGGTAACTCAGCTTTTTCCTGAGATGTTTCTTAAGAACCTGTTCAAACCGCGCTATCTCAGAATATTCCAACCTATCACCGTAAAACCTGCTCTGATCAAAAATTCCAACGGCAGATAACATCTGTGCCTGCTTAACGATTTCCGTATTTAGTTTGGCACTATAAAGAAAAATTGTCTTGCCAAACAAATTCACAATATTCTTATTGATTTTTTTGAGGGTTTCAAACGTAGTTATATATAAACATTCGGCCCTCGATGGCTTGAACTTATCTATACTAACCGCCTCAAATCTTACCCTTCCCCTTAGGTCTTCTTTATTATGTATAATCCTGTTAACTATTTCAGGCAAAACATTATTCAACTCTGTATCCTCGCTTTCGAAATACACCACTTTCAGGGATTTCACAGATCATTCCTCCCTTAGCTTTAGAATCAGTTCTCTGAATGATTTTGAATTATTCAATATCTTTATCAATTCGTCGCTACCAAGTTTCAGTACAAGATACTTCCTGCAAACCTCTATAACATCATCCAAAAAACTTTTCACTCCATACGTAGCCAAAAGTCTTCCCTTTTTATCCGAATACTCCTTTGCAACCATAACAAACCTTTTCTTAAATTCATCACCCCGTTCTTCATTACCAAGCGCAACCCTGAGAATTAGTTCCGCTTTCTTTCTTTCGTTTGGTCTGCCTTTTGTAGTGAGCACATTCAATTGCCAGGTCTCGCCGTCCCAGAAACTTATGAAATTTCTCGTTAAAAGACTTCTGTATTCAATGTCGAGAACTTTGGCGTTCAGAGCCCCTTTTAATCCATCTCTCGATATCTCTTCAAAGGGGAAATGACCGTTCAGGAAAGACTGAACAATCAATGCCAACTTTGACATAAATTTTTGAAAATCCACTTGATAACGATATTTCAAGTCCACCCTCTTTGTATAGTTGAATGCTCTTTTACCTGAAACCAGGCAAAGATATTTTCCATTTGCCTTCACCACTCGTATAAGTACCCGATCCTCCGATGGTAGGGAAGGATAACTCTCTAGTCCAAGACCGAGATCTTTCAATGAAGTTGTATAAATCTCAGAGGTAAAATTCTGTTCTCTTTCCTCTTCATCATCACTGAAATCATCCAGTTCCATACCTTCTTCATCCGGTTGGTAATCGGGATCAATAGGCTCATCGTCAATATATATCTCTTTAAAATAGTCAGCAATAACAGCCTTTACTGTATTCTCTCCAATATCTATCTTTGTCGTATTCGTTGTAGAAGTACCTTTTGTTTTTCCGGTTTTCTTCCTTTTTGTTTTAGCCATGGTTTTCCCCCCTCTCAGGGATCTCGAAGTCGAAAGCATAATAGGATTTTGGCGATATTTCTATAAATTCAGAATTTGTTGATTCCTTAAGTTCCTTCGCAACGTCATACGCCCTTTCAAAAGAAAGAGAAGAAAAGACACCATAATTTTCCGGATTTGCCAAAAAGTTCTTCAAATCCCTTTCACTCTCTATTCCCTTTCTGAGCATCTCTCTGAATAACACTTCAAGATGGATTGAGGCAATATCTATAATTTCAAATACCTTCTGGCTGATTTTTGGAAAGCGCTTTTGATTAGATTCATCTGCCATAAGTTGCCATATATCGCATTTTGAAAGCTCGACAAGGTAATCCAGATAATTCGTCGCGTCACCACGTCTGAAGAATCTTCTCGCTACCTTTGACATCTTGAAATCCGTTACGCCTATCTGGAAAGTCTTCATAGAAAGCTGTGTCCCACGTTCACCGATACTGTGTCCGGCTGTCACACCAATAAAATCTCCGGGCAAGAACTCATCACTCTTTGTCGAAGGTTGCAAACCTGCACACTTCGAACAAAGCCCACCACTATCCTTGCAGCTTATAGGACTCCTGAGGATGAAAGTCTCACCTCTAAAGGCTTCGATGTTATCCCGAGTAACCAGAGCCCAATCCTTATCCTCTTTTAGTCTCACATATCTTCCGAGAACCAAACGTTCCAGAGTATAGGAATTTTCCTCCAAAACTTCTACAATCTCTGGTGTTATAATCAATCCTTCATCGGTTTTACAGTCGTCGCTTGTTATCCTCAACGGATATAAGAACTCTACCATCTTTCTCGTGAAATACCCCGCATCAGCCACGTGCAGTTTCTTGTCCATCATGGAGCTCCTGCCACGCACCGCTATGCAGCTCATGAAATTCTTTTTATTCTTAACTCCCAGGTACCATTTCGGCGTAATGCCTTTCGAAAAATTGCCTATATTATAATTTTCGTCAACTTTCAGATCAATCTCACCAAATAGCTGTTTGAAATTCTCTTCTTTCCCTCTGGCCTTTGAAGCAACAATATCTTTCATATACCCTTCATTTGCAGCTACTTCAAAGAACGACAGGCTGAGCCCCTTTTCAGTAGCTATCTTAAGCCGTTCGTTCTGCCATTCCAGCAATTTTTGCAGCAGCTCTTCTTTCTCGGTTTTTAGAATGAGATCTATCAAAGATTTCTTCGCTTCAGCCTTCGATTCTTCCTTTCCTGTGAGAAGATAGTGCCCGTAAACCATATCCTGTTCGAAAGAATAAACTAAATCCCTGTTTCCAATTCTGAAAGGATGATTCGAAGGAAGCATCTTCTTCATCTCATCGACTGTTTTTTCCTGATCGATCGGGAAATAAACAGCCATGGTATCCCCATCGAAGTCTGCGCCAAAACCTTCACACAACATAATAGGCAACCCAATGGCAAAATTTTCCCAGAACACAGGATAACTGGCTTGAATGCTGTGCCTGTGAAGAGATGGTTGCCTGTTGAGCAAAACCATAAATCCATTCTTTTGCACAAACTCATTCGCGATCTTCGCTATTTCTTTCCTGGAATAATAATCTCCCGTTAACGCTTTTCTTTTCAGTACTTTATCTAAATACAAATTAGAAAACCACTCGATCGCAAAATCAACGGGAAGATAAACATGATCAATATCGATGTCCGTCACAGGAACAATCGTCGCCCTTCCGGAATAATGAATCCTTCTGCCCAGCATATGTTTACGGATATAACCATCTTTTCCGGCGAGCAACAACTTTATACGTCTATCGAAGAGATCCTGAATCTTTTCGTTTTTCTGTTTTCTGAGCACAGACAACCATTTCCGCAGCTTTACTGTCACTTCCAGAAGCGAACGTGATATCTCAGTCTCCAATTCTTCCATGTCCTTATTCTTCTTTGCAATTTTATAAGGATCTTGTTTTTTTAACAACCAATCCATCCGTTCCTTTGTACGGTTGCAAAGTAAAATCCGCTGCCAAAGTCAGCAAATAATTCAGGTTCGAGATATATTTGTTCTTTTCCTTCCATTTCTTCAAATTTGTCTTTGCAAAGGTATCTATAACTTTTACAGCCCCGTGATCAAAAAGCGTCCAGAATTCCATCTCACCAATACGCTGTCCTCCACGGTTTTTCCGGCCTTTTAAAGGCTGGAAAGAATAAGAAGAAATCCTTGCTCTCGATACCACGTGAAGCTTGTCTCTCACGTTATGGTCAAGCCTTACGAAATACTGGTAGCCAACCGCTGCGGGAAATTTCTTGCTTTCGCTCAAATGAAGCTCAAATCTTCCAAATTTATCCGCTCCAAGCTTTTTTAATTCCGCCAGAATTAAATCAACGTCCACTCTTTCAAAGGGCTTTCCCGAGGATATCCCTGCCAGCGAACCTTGTGTCTCAAGAAGCTGTCCCAAATTCATTCGGGTAATGATCCCGAGGGGACTTAGTATCATGTCAAGATGCTTCTTTTCTCCCTCAAGTACAACGTACGGCATTTCATTTTTTGGAAGAATCCTGGATATGGTTCCTTTGTTTCCATGTCTTCCTGTTATCTTGTCTCCTACTTCCAGAGGTTTGTAAATCCTCATGGGAATAGTTATCTCAAGACAACTTTCGTGAATTTCTTCTCCTTTTTCCACCTCAGCCAATCCGGATTTTTGAACCGAAATCAACCTAATCCAACTGGGCGATGGATCCTCGAGAAGTTTCGCGGGGTAACGTTCGTCATAAACAAATGTCTTTGTGAGATCTTTTATTCCTCTCCACTTCTTATTCCGAAACAGTTGAACATGTCTTTCAGCCATCACATCTCCATAAATAAGCTCTTCACCCTTTTTCTTTTTGAAGATATAAACTATTCGCAGTTTTTTATCGCCAACTACTATCTTTTTCCCATTGATAGCAATATTTATTTCATCTGGAAGGGGAACAAAATCCTTTTCTACATAATCAATATTCTGATCAACCGCCATCTTTCTGGTAAACTCATCGGAAACCACTATCCCATCCTCAAAGTTAAGCCCGCAATACAGGGAATACCCGACAAAAGCATTAACCCCAAGAGAAAGGTCGATTTCATCCTCAATGCCTGTTTTAACCTTTGGTACCTCAGCACCTGTAACCCTCACGGCCTGCTTGATATTTTTCCCGCCCATCATCACCCTTGTGCTATCAGAATGCTGCATAAAAGGAACAACCCTCGTTGATGGGCTGAGCAAATCCTCAATGTTTTTAGAATTCGCCGGGACAATTTCAAGTTTTTTCGAGTCATACTTTGCTCCAGACGCCATAAACAACACAAGACCAATTGCTTCAGATTCGGGAGTTTCCAGTAAATCAACCCTCCCAATATGAGAAGGATGCTGTTTTCTGAAAAGTTCAGGTACTTTCTCTCCGTGATACACTACCTTTCTTAACTCAGAAATCCGCAAAAGCTCATTACCCTCACTCAACGGAAATAAAATTGGGACTTTTATCCATCGTTTTTCGGTTAGCTTCATTAACTGTGCACCGGTCTTAACCCGCGAAAGCATAGAAGATAGATTTTTCTGAAAAAGTTCGGCAGCCTCCTCTTGACTTAGAGATGCATGGTTGGTAAGATTTTCGATGTACTTAGAAACAAAAAGCAGACTATTCCCTATAACCAGCGCCTTCTCAAGAAAATATCCGGGAATAACGTAAAAATCATCTAAATCAAACTCTTTTCTCACGTTTTTCTTTTTTTTCTCGTTTTCATCCAATCTTTTCTTTTTCTCAACAACAACCAACGGGGAAAAATACGGCTTTCCTTTCCAGTAAAAAGCTCCGTTTTCATCCGGCAACAAACTGAAAAATTTAACTTCATAGCTTCTTTCGTGGTCAAAAACCTTAAACCTAACCAACCCTGTGCTTACAGGTTTTTCGAGAGGAGTGATTGATTCAAAAACAATCTTCTTAAAGGTTTCCCCAAAATAATCACCCAAAAAAACGTTTAATCCTTCAAACATATCATCAAGCTTATATACAACTCCCGTTACCACAATCATCCCCCATTTCAACTTCCTATTAATATGGTCTGTCAACAGAATTATACATTTAAAGATATCAACACACAAAATGTAAATATCATAAATCATGCGAATTGACTCTAAAAATGTAAAAGCATAACTTGAAACCCACGAAGGGAGTGATAATTTGAAATTTCTCATTTCAGCAAAAATGAATAGACTGATATTTGATTACATCTTCCCGGAATTGGCTGATTTTTGGCTGATGAAAACAATAAACCTGACCACAAAAAACGATGTGCTTTTGCTAACCTTCGACGATGCTTCAGGTATGCTCAAATTGTTTTTCACGCTTGATCCATCAAGCAGAACTGACCCAGAAATCCACGAAGTAGCTAACAGCCTAACAGAAGAATTGAAAAGACTCCTCATAAAATTTACGGACCAGATAGAGGTTTCTGTCATAGAAGAAAACGGAACACAAATACGGGCGTGTTGAAAGAGAAACATTCGTAAATCTGATAGAAAACCAGCAATCAACACACTTTTTATTTTATCTTACTACACATAATTTCCCAAAAGTGTAAAAGCATAATTTGAAAACAAAAACTGAGATAACAACATAATACCCAATCATATCGTAGCGGCACACTATGCTGTTCCTCTTACTTCCGAGCTAAGTTCCTTCAGAACATGTTTAACTTTCTATTTACACAACCCAACTCGTTTCCCGAATTCAGTCATTAGACTTCACTTTGTAACACTTCTCTGTAATGTGCTATTTTTCTATTTCACACACGTTAGTTCGCTTTCCTTATTGTCGGATCTCTGTTAAATTACGTTACATTTGTTACCGTCAGATGTTAAACACTCGTTTTATACACCTTTAAATCGTACTATTTGTATTTTTATCAGCTGCTTTCAGAGCTTAATATATTCGTTACAAACCTTCGTCGAATCAACCGACCGGTAAAATTTTAGGTAATCTCCATCATTGATTAACTACCCACGCTATTTAGATATTCTCTAAAATCCTTAACAGAGATCCGACAAATCTTTGGTCATTCGACTGTCAACCTGTTTACATTCACAGATTTTACGATGTTCCTCTCCAGACATGGAATTTATGTCTTTGACCCCTTTGCGGATTAACTTTATAGAAATATTTATTTCTACCCCTACCAAAAATTCCCAAAATCCCTTGACTTAACGCATTGCTTTTCCTTATAATTTCCTTGTAATATATACTGTTTGGAAAGAACCATAGTGGTATGGAAACTTAAGGTAATTGATTCTATACTTCCCGGATTTTCTGTTTGGAAAGAACCATAGTGGTATGGAAACTTCCAGGATAATCGCGGTAAACACTTTTGATCCTTTCGTTTGGAAAGAACCATAGTGGTATGGAAACGTTGTCAAAGACCATATCTCTCACTTGCTTCTATATATAGTTTGGAAAGAACCATAGTGGTATGGAAACCTCAAAAGCGTCGTCATCCAGGTCTTTCAACATTCTGTACCAGTTTGGAAAGAACCATAGTGGTATGGAAACGTTTCTCTTTGACCGTGTTCTTCCTTCCATTTGGTTTGGAAAGAACCATAGTGGTATGGAAACTGGCTTCAATCTGCCCAGCTTATCTATGACTGGGATAGTTTGGAAAGAACCATAGTGGTATGGAAACTTAAAGCAAAAGCGAAATCAACATATGGAGGAACTGCCAGTTTGGAAAGAACCATAGTGGTATGGAAACTTAAAGTATTCTTCCCAATTAATTTCAAATGGGTCGTTTGGAAAGAACCATAGTGGTATGGAAACTTGACTCACATTTTTTTTTGCCATTTTTTCCATGGAGTTTGGAAAGAACCATAGTGGTATGGAAACAAAATGTTATCTAACCATTTAATGGTATTCTTAGCAGTTTGGAAAGAACCATAGTGGTATGGAAACGAACGTTGGAAATTGGCTTGTGCAGCGACTTCCCGTTTGGAAAGAACCATAGTGGTATGAATGGCCTGCGGCCAGGTGAGCACGCTTCGCGTGGTTGCGACTGGCTTCGCCAGTGTTTCGAACTCCTGCGGAGTTGTCCCGACCGGCTACGCCGGTGATTAGTACCTTGGAGCAGGAAAAACCTATTATTATGAACTTTTTCGTGTCTCGGATTCTCGGTTTCTCGGACTCTCGCGTTTTGGATACGGAAAGAACCATAGTGGTATGGATGGCCTGCGGCCAGGTGAGCACGCTTCGCGTGGTTGCGACTGGCTTCGCCAGTGTTTCGAACTCCTGCGGAGTTGTCCCGACCGGCTGCGCCGGTGACTAGTACTTTGGAAATGCCGCACAGCGGCTCTCTCGAGTCTCGGATCTCGGGTCTCGGACTCTCGTGTTTTGGATACGGAAAGAACCATAGTGGTATGGGTGGCCTGCGGCCGGTTGCGCACGCTTCGCGTGGTTACGACTGGCTTCGCCAGTGTTGCGAACTCCTGCGGAGTTGTTTCGAACTGCTTCGCAGTTGTAACACGCCTACGGCGGATTAGATCACGTTTTTTCCGCCTCAGTGAGCTACCAACCGTGGCTTGGAAGATCCCTCACAGAGATTGTCATCCTGAACTTGATTCAGGATCTAATCATCAAAAAAGCCCAGATTCTGGATAGAAGATTTCCAGAATGACAGTGCCCGATTAAGATTCTGGATTAAACATCTCCAGAATGACAGCTTTTTTCAATTGCGCAGCAGTTCGGGTCAACTCCGAAGGAGTTCGTGACAACTCTGAAAGAGTTTGGATCAATCCCAAAAGGGATTCGTATCCGCCGCACAGCGGCTCTCTCGTGTCTCGAACTTTCGAATTCACGCCTTTTCTTTATAAGGAGTGATCTGTTTGCGAAGATTTTTGTTATCAATTTTACTTGCAAAAATGGCTATGATGGTAGTCGGGATTATAGGAATAGCTGTAGCATTTGAATTACCGCACCCCTTTATATTGGCATTTTCCGTGTTGCTGCTATATTTATCGTTTACCAAAGTCGAATTTGAACAAAACTAAAACTTATCATTCTTCCTCCAACCTAAAAAACGAACTTCCAAGAAACTCCCGAAAAATGCTTCCAGAAAAGAAGACGATTATCATGTCTGCATAAGTGTAATAGTAATATTTGAAATGTGATTATTTTGAAATGGCCCCAAGAAACCTCACAGCATTAATGGTAAAACATCTATGATTTCCTAAAAAATTTGTGGCTTTCCAAAAGAGTGTTTTCTCTCGGTTCATTCCATCATCAATGCACTTTGAAAATCCAATGTCTTACACAGGAACATACATATAGAAATAACCGAAAAGTGTAAAAGTATTCCATGGAATCTTTCCCACGTAGTGATTTATCAGCATAAAAAGGAAAATCTCTTGAAACCTTAAACCAGGAGGTGTAGGTATATGAAGAAAGCTCTCATTTTTGCTGTAATTCTTTTATCCTATCTTGCTTTCAGCGGAGAGAAGATAGGTCTAAACGAACCTGAAAAAATTCTTACTTCCTCCGCTACCGAGTTGATTGAAAAAATCCTTGGAGAAGACTGGGAAAATAGCGATGAAAGACTTTCATATTTTACTATCGACTCCACAAAAGAGGTAGTTTTCTCTGTTGCAGTTCAAACAGGTATGATGATGGGTATGATCCCTATTGTGTCAGATTTCGAAGGTGGAGTAATCGTTATGTCAACCTCTCCCAATCAAGCTCTAAGCGGAACTGTTTTCCTCGCCTTCCACATTGAGGAAATAACTTTCGGCGAAATAACGAAGACAGCAGTAACAATGAAAACCAACAAACTCTATTACAGCAAATATCTAGGATGGGAAACCGACTCCTCGACTGGTGCTATCTATCACAAACTTGCAGCAATAATATTTTCGACCCTTTTCCATGTAAAAGAGACAAGCTACGGGGTTATAGAAGGAATGATGACCGACCCAGAAAAAACTCTTGATTCCCTCAAGAAACTACTTGGAAAATAACATCGAAAAATCATTTGTACTAAATGCTATTTGATTCTTTATTCAAAAACAGTAAAAGTGTAAAAGTATAACATGGAAACCCTTCAACTGATGGAGTGCTTCAACTTTCTAGCTTTTCACTACGATCTATCCTTGCTTTCCTTTTATTGAACTTCAGGGAAGCGTCTGCTTCCCTTTTTCTTTGGACAGGTGATAAGATGAAAATAATCCTCGTTTATGACGTGAATGAGAAGCGAGTCACAAAGGTACTAAAATTCTTGAGGAAATTTCTGGTATGGGTTCAAAACTCAGTCTTCGAAGGGGAACTAACCTATTCGGAACTGGAAAAACTTAAGGTTTCCCTAAAACGTTTAATCAAAGAGGAGGAAGATTCCGTGGTGATCTTCTCGTTCAACGATTCCGTAGATGTGAAAAGAGAGGTATTGGGATTGGACAAATCAAGTGATGACAGAAACATATGAAAGGAGGTGGGGATCACGAAACTAAGAGTAACCAATTTCTGGCAACAAGCCGGCGCAATCGCAATTAATAAATATGCCAATCAGGCTGAAGTACAGATAACCAAAAATGAACTAATCCTGAACGTACCCAAGAAAACCATCTTCGAAAGAGCTAAGGCAAAAGATATGCTTACTATCAACCAAAAACCGTGGGCATCACATATTCGGCCATTTTTGAAACAGTACAGAATCGAACAATTAGAAAAGTTCTTTGCTGACGCTGAACCCGGAAAAAATGTGTGCTCCTATTGTGGAAGACAGGTAAAGAAACTTGAAGTAGACTCTCTTGTTTCAAACCCCTTCAGTGTCAAAGCAAATAATTTCACAAATTTCTACGGCTTCGGCTCGGGATTTAAGAGTATCTGTGAAGATTGTCAGTTCCTTGGAATCATGGCTCCCCTGGCTCTCTTTTTTACCACCAGTATTACCGGAAGGGACAGAAGGATATCCTATGTTTTTCCCGAAGGAAAAGATCTCGAAGAAACCCTGTTAATTCATAACTGGATGTCAAAAGTCGGCCAGAAATCAGCGTTATCTAATGTCAAATTATCTACGAAATACTATCCAAGCTCTCCATATGAAACACTGTTACTAACTCTGTACGAACTATACAAAGACTCCGGCAAACTATTCGAGGCTAACTATCACGTAATTCAGATCCACGACCAGGGGAATACCTCTACTGTTCTAGTAAACGACGCCTTTAACTCTGCCCAAAGGCTTCAGTTGCTCTTTTCTGAGATGGAAGCGCTTGGCGGTGATTTATCGAATTTCTTCAATGCCTTCGTAATCAAAGAAAATGGAAACATCTCCACAGAACTCCGGGAAAAATTGTCCAAAAACATTTTGAAATTTCTCCAGTTGGAAGAATTTCTGGAAATGATGATCTTCAAGCTCGGCAGGCCTATTAAGTATCTATACGAGTTCATAAGGGCTTATACAAAAGCGGGAGGTGGCAAAGTGAAAGAAGAAATACTTGAAATCTGTAAGAAAACCGGCGAACAAATCGGAAATGTGGTGTTTGAAGCAGAAAACTTCGGTGATCTTTATACTCTGAGAAACAGCAAAAACATTGAGAACTTTTTGGAAACCCTATCAATGATGAGCGTCAAATACGCCAACGAAAAATGGACGTTGAAGCTTCCGGAAGAATTTCTAAGGGTTATCAACAATCCGGCGGAATGGAAAAAAGCAAAATCCTTGACCGTTATCTTCGCTGTGAACAAATATCTTCAGAGACAATACGCAAGAACAATGAATAACGGAGGTGAAGCTTAATGGAAATCAAAGCGCTTACATGGGTACATCTGGCAAAAATATCTATCGGAAATACGAATGCAAGCTTGACTGAAGGCAACGTTCAAACAGCCAAAAAAATAACCGCTCCAGATGGTTCGGAATACACCTATATCTCCTCTCAATGTCAGCGTCACGGTATGAAAGAAAGAATCGCCGAAAAGGGATTTCCACTGTCCACACCGGTAGACGCGGAGGTGGAAACAACCCTCGGTGATCCTGTCGAATTCATAGACGATGATCTCTTCGGTTACCTCATAGCCAAAGAAGGCAGAAAAAGAACCTCTCCCCTGAGAGTTGCACCTCTCATCTCTCTATTTCCATACAGAGGTGACAGGGATCTCCTCACCAAAACCAGAAAAGCAGCAGACCGCGGCGGCAACCTTGTCGAAACGGAAGTCTACCATAACTTTTTCAGGGGTGGGGGCCTTCTTGAATTAGACAGAGTTGGAAAATTCACCACCTCCGAAGTAAGCGAAAACTCTTCACTGGAAACAACAAACGAAACGAAGATCGAACGTATCCATACCATTCTCGATGTCCTCAAAAATCTCTGGGCAGGAGGAAAACAAACCAACTTCCTCACAGATCTTTCCCCAAAATTCATAATCTTTGGCTTTCTCAAAGAGAAGGTCCCCTTCCTGCTCGAATATCTCAAAACAGACGAAAAGGGAAAGATACTCGCTGAACCGCTGAAGGAAGCCATTAAAAACCATGAAGAAATTATCGATGAGATAATAATCGGAACAACCTCCGTTTTTGATTGTGAAGAGATCAAAGGGCTTGAACACGAGAAGATATCAATCCTTCCAATCGGGGAAGCCTTCAACCGCGTAAAAGAAAAAATAACAGAGATCTATTCCCAGTGAGCCCGGATGTCCGGGCTCAACCTTTTCAATTAGGGAGGTGAACTTCGTGAATGTTCTAAGAATCGATATCAAATCATATACAGCTTCCTTCAGAAATCCACAGAATATGAAAATACAGGATTCGGTACCTTTCCCTCCTCCAACAACGATTGTGGGTATCTTAGGTGCAGCTTTTGGTTACGAGCATTTTCGCGCGCTGGAAGAATTTTCAGATCTTCTGTTCGGAATAAAGGTAAGGGAAAAACGCGGCGAAGGAATAGACCTATGGGCAATTAAAAAGACCGACAAATCAAGAGGAACACAAAAATCCATAGTCAAACGGCAATTCTTTTACATGCCGGGATTCAGTGTATATCTTGGATCGAAAGACAAACCCTTCCTGGAAAAAATAGCGGAAGCTATCAAAAAACCCGTGTATCCTCTGAGCCTGGGCAGAGACGACGAACTGATCACCGAAATAGATGCCACACTGACTGAAACTTTTGAAATACCCGAAGGTGAAATCGAAAACGTTGTCGTTAAAGGACGACTATCGCCACAAAACATCGAAGTGAAATTATCGGAAGTTGCTGGAGAAATCAACAAGTTCCGGGTATTTCGGTTGGCTAAAAATTTCAACTTGAACAAAAGAACCGGAGCAAGGTATCCCTCCGGGTACAACGAATATACCTTCATCGACAGAAAGATCAAGTTTCTCCAGAAGCTCTACGCGGTTGAAAGTGAAAACATCCCACTGTGGAGGTGGAATGTTTGATAAAAGCAAAACCGGACAAGTCTCTCTTTTTACACACCGTAGAGGTTATAAACAAAGCGGTGCTGGAATTTAAAAGAATAGACTGGAGATCATCCGAAATCCCATGTTCTGAAGAAGAGTTATTCCAATCCATAATCACTGCATGTGTTTTCCACGATCTCGGAAAAGGGGCAGTTGAGTTCGGGAACAAGAACTACTCACACGCTTTAACCTCTGCACTCCTTGCCGATAGCTCCCTCCCTGAAAATCCATTGAAGCCTTATGTGGTATTCGCAATTATGGGACATCATGGAACACGCTCAAAAGACCTGTTCCAGCATCACAAAAACCAAAAAATCACGCTCAGAAAAGAAGAGCTCATAAGAGAATACAACGAGATCAGAGATTATGTGGAATATCTCTATTCCATAGAGCTGCCGCCCTTAAATCTCAATATTCCCAAACCAGATGAAACCCTGACAAAGATCTTGAAAACATTCTGGAGAGGAACGGGAAATTGGCACCTTCACGCAACTATACAGGGAATCCTGAATCTTGCCGACTGGAAAGCTTCCGAAGGAACGGTGCTTCCTTCCCGACTGTCTCTTAATCCAAACAAAACCCTAAGAAAATTTCAGAAACAAGCTGCAACAGGAAAAGATACGATTATCATTGCCCCAACAGGCAGAGGGAAAACCCTGGCTTCACTTAATTGGTGGATATCTACCGGCAGGAAAAAACTCTCGGTTTTTCTTCCAACCGTTACGACCGTTGAATCCATGTTTGAAAACTACAGGAAAGAGTTCGGCAAAAATACGGGGCTTGTTCATGGTAACCTTGCTTACTACCTTTATTCAAATTTCGACATTGCCGAAGACGAATTCAGCGAATGGGAAACCAAGAAGTTCTGGATGAAACATTTCGAAATGCCAATAAACATCTCCACCATAGATCAGCTGCTGCTTACCGGAATGAATTGGGGAAGGTGGGAACCAAAGATCATAAACATTTCATCCGGAGCCGTTATCTTTGACGAGCTTCATTTCAGCCAGCCCTTCACCTTTGGAATAACGCTTGAAGTGATCAAAAAGCTAAAAGCCTTCGGGACCCCTATCTGCGTTATGAGCGCAACATTGCCCGATTACATGATAGAAAAACTGGAAGAAGTACTTGACAATCCTAAAATAATCATCGATAACGAAGGGCTAAAAGAAAAGCGAATCTCGATATCTCTCATAGATAATCCTACCCCCCTCGATAAAGTTATAGAAGAATACAAAAAAGGGAAAAAGGTGCTTTGCTGCGTTAACACGGTAAAGCACGCCCAGGGAGTATATGAAGCCTTGAAGAAAACAGTAAAAAGCTCAGATTTAGTGCTGTATCACGGTAGATTCAATACCGAAGACAGACAGAAACTGCTCAAACTCATCACCACAGAAAAACCTGCCGTCCTCGTCGCGACACAGATAGTGGAAATCAGCTTGAACATAGATTACGATGTACTCTTTACAGAAGCAGCACCTATCGATTCTTTGACACAGCGCTTCGGAAGAGTCAACAGATTCGGAAAAAAAGAAGGGAAGGTTTACATATTCCCCTTCAGGGAAAACTCCAGATCGGTTTATAGTCCCCAATTGGTAGATAAATCAATAGAAAAGCTCAAAGAATATAGAACGCCGTCACAGGGCGAATTGCTGGAAATCTCAAAAACAGTGGCAGAAATAATGCTGCCGGAAATCGAAGAAAAAATAAACTTCGGAATAGCACAAATCCAGCACATAAACGGCATCAACGCAAGCATTTTTGCAATGCAGTTAGATACACGCTTCCAGGATGATCTTCTCAGAGAAGGACTGAGGAGCATCACCGTGATACCTGAATATTTTAAAGACAAGAACCTTAACCTTATGGAATTACTCGGCAAACAGATCAGGATTCCAATCACAAAAGGGTTACTCCCATCGCTTGTTAAAGACCCTAAAACCGGCTTGCTTTTTGCACCCATAGCATACGATGAAGAACTCGGTTATACAGGTATGATCGAAGAATCAGAAATCATCTGAGGTGAGCCTCATGGACATCTTACTTCGTCAGCCAAGGATAGGTGGTAACGCGATAAATTACTACTACACCTGCAAAACCCAGTTATGGTTTTTCCTCCACAACATAACCATGGAAGATACCTCTGAATACGTGGCTCTTGGAAAATTACTTCAGGAAACCTACAGCGAAGGTGAAGAAAAAGACATCCAGTTTGGCGAAATCTCCCTCGACATCTTCAGACCCGCAAAGGAAATAGTCGAAATAAAGCGCAGCAGAGAAATCAAAGAAGCTCATATCTATCAATTGAAATATTACCTTTACTATCTCAAGAAACGCTACGGCATATCCGGATTCACGGGTAAACTCACTTATCCAAGAGCCCACAAAACTCTTAGGGTCTCATTAACCGAAGAAGACGAGAAAGAACTGAAAAAAGTGATTTTAGAGATCACAAAAATTTTCAACCAGAGCTCTCCCGAAAAACCAAAAATAAAGAAAATCTGCAGAAAATGCTCCTATTTTGAGCTCTGCTTCAGCTAAACGGGGGTGATGACATTAAAAAGAACTATTTTCTCTTTTCAAGCGGTACGCTCATGCGAAAAGACAATACCCTTGCCATAGAAAAACTGGACGGAAAAAAGAAACATATCCCTGTTGAGAAGATCGAATCTCTGTATCTTTTCGGAGAACTCACTTTCAACACCCGACTCCTTTCATTCATATCCCAAAAGCAAATAATTCTCCACGTATTCAACAGGAATGGCTGGTACGTAGGCTCCTTCGGACCGAGAAAACAAAAAGTGTCTGGAAAACTCCTTGTTGAACAGGTAAAAGCATATCTCAACCCTGAAAAAAGAACAAAACTTGCCAGGGAGTTCATAGATTCCGCGATGCACAACATATTGAGAATTATCCAGAGATCCAATAAAAACCACAAAATTGAAGAACTCAATAAGGTAAGAGAACGGCTGAAAACCTCAGCTTCGATAAGTGAAATCATGTCATGCGAGGGAGAATTCCGCCAGAAATACTATCCAATACTTGCTAAAATCACGGCACAAGAATTCCACGGAAGGCAGAAGCAACCCCCTGTTGGAAGATTGAACAGCCTCATTTCCTTTGGAAACACGCTTCTATATACAAGAGTGTTGAACAAAATCTACCAGACCCAGTTAAATCCAACAATTAGCTACCTCCATGAACCGAGTGAAATGAGGTTTTCTCTATCACTGGATATAGCTGAAGTTTTCAAACCGGTTATTGTTGACAGGCTGATCATCACCATGTTCAACAAAAAGATGCTTCAGGACTCAGATTTTGACGAAGATCTGAACTCAACTCTGCTGAACGAAGAAGGAAGGAAAAAATTCATAAACGCTTTTGAGGATTTCATGGAGAATACCATCTTCTACCCGAGATTGAAAAGAAAGGTTTCATACGACACACTGATAAAGCTCGAGTGCTATAAACTCATCCGCTCGTTGCTAAGCGATGAAGAATATATCGGAATGAAAATGTGGTGGTGACTTGATCATTCGACAGAATCTTTCTACCTTGCGCTCATACAGTCTTTTTCGTTTCATATGCTTTGCTTTGTTAATTCAAAGTACATAGTTTGGGTACATACGTAATAAATGGTATAATGTTAAACGCAGCGTAATCAATCACAAAACTATATTCTATCCTTTAAAACCCACTCGTAACTGTTTTCTCATCCTTCCAAGGAACCAGGGGGTGAACTATGTTAAATACTCTAGTAGTAACAGTTGGTTCAAGCTTGTGTAGACATCCAGATTTTCATTCTAAATCATTACTTTCCAAACTTCTTGCTTGTGAAGATCCCAAAAACGATAAAACTGTCGGTGCAGAAATAAACTCGATTGTGAGCTTAGTTGATAGTAAACAAATACAGGAAAGAAAATTTTTCATAATGCATTTGAACGTCCTTTTCGATTTATCTAATTTACCTACTTTATTAACTGTATATTTAATTTATTGTTTATTTAAAAAACGCATGAACAGGGAGTGATTATATGGAGATTACAGTATTAAAGTGCAAAACCATCACACCAATGTTTTCGAGAGGGTTAGTACCCAAGGGACAATTATACCCTTTCGAATTGAGACCTCAAAGTGTTAAAGGAGTTCTTCGTTTTTGGTTTAGAGCTTTAGCTCCATTTCTTATTGGAACGGATAACATTTTTAAACTCAAAAAACTTGAAGAAGAAATATTTGGTTCTACTGAACGAAAAGCCCCCTTCGCTTTATCTGTTGAAATAAAACAATCTAATTTTAGAAATGCTTTGAATCTTATCAGAGAAAGACCCTACAAATATGCTTTCAATTATTGTCTCTATGGTGTAGCGGGTCAAGGAGGATCGTTCCCTTATACATATTTGGACGCAAATTCCGATTTCAACATCGCTTTGAAATTCCAAAAAGATGTTCCAAAATCACTCATGAAATTAATCATCTCGATATTTGAAATAATTAGTTACTATAGTGGATTCGGTGCTAAAACACGAAAGGGCTTTGGCTGTTTTTCAATTGAAAATATCGATGAATTATTGGCTGACAATAATTTGCCTTCTATTGAAGATCTTTTTGACAACAAGACAAAAAGTATCTCCTTACGCGAGCTGAAAAAGAGCAATAAAAGTGGGGAAAAAACCAACAGTTTCACTAATGATTCACCTCTAAATAATGCGATAAAGAACTTAAAAGATTTCATAGAAGAGATTGATCCCAAAGCTGAACGTTTTCAAATAAAGTTAAGAAAGCGCGAACAGGATCTAATACCCCAGGATTTTCCTACCTTAGTGTATTCACAGGAGACAATCATCGTAGAAGGTGAAACCTCCTGGAAAAATGTGATTATGAAAATATTTAGACCCCGTGGACCTGATGGACGGGCAAGAGGTTTTTATACAAAATTAAAATTAAATAAATTAAGAGGGTTTCGCCGCAACGATGATATTCTCAACACATTTAGAAATACGATAATGAAAGGGGAAGAATTACCAGAGTCCACAATCATTAAACCTTCAATTTTGGGATTACCCCTTCAATATCAAAGAGTAGATATCAATCCTAGAAAAACAGGAAATAAAACAATTTTAATTAACAATGGAGAAGAAGGTGATCATCAACGAAAAGCTTCTCCACTATTTTTATCTATTCATCGTTCTTCAGATAATACATACTTTGCGAGAGCGTTATTAATGTCAAGCAAAATTTCTCAAAATAGAGATCCTTTTGGAAATGCTGAATTAATTGTCAAATATAACGGGAAGTCTTACCAGGCTCTCGGATACGAAAACTTTAATAAACTCTGGAAAAACATTGAAAAAAAGAACAGGAGTGGTTACTAATGAATTGGGAACGAAAAATCGCTGCATTAATGCATGACCCTCTTACTAAAGCATATGACATAGTAAATCACGAAAACGAAGCCAGAGCACTTTTGGGAATTTTAGATATACCCTATCAAAGAGGGAAAGAAGACCACATAGCCAGCGAAATGGATAGAATTCCATTGCCATTCCAAGTAAGAGGAAAAAAAATAATCGTCCCCCTTGAAGATCTAAAGGGATTTAAACACCCACTTTCTGCCTCACTATTAAAAATATTGGATAAAGATCTATTACCAGATCACGATAATGCATTCAGGACCCTCAAAGATAACCTCAGAAAAATCAAAGAAAGCAACCCAGAAAACGAAAGACTATTCCATGCGCTCTGGTGGCATCTTCCAGATCTAATTGATATGGCTTCTTTCCTACCAGCTGACACCAGATATCCCAATCACTCAATAGTTGACCATCTTGAAGCCACCTCTGCCCTTGCTGGATGTATTGAAGGCAAATTAATAAAAGCAAGCCTTATAAGTGTTTCAATAGGTCCGGTTCAAAGCTTTATAGCTGCTGCTAGAAAGACCAAAGATTTATGGGCGGGCAGTTATCTTTTGTCTCTTCTAATATATGCGGGTATTGAATATATCGGTCAAAATTACGGATTTGACAGTATAGTATTCCCATCCGTAAGAAATACCTCATTTGTCAAAGATTCACTTAAAGAATGGGACGTAAATCTAATTGATGAATTCCAAAAACTTCCGAACCCAACAAAAAAAGTAGCTTCTCTTCCAAACAGGTTTGTAGCGATAGTACCAGAATCTGAAACAGCCCCCGTTCTAAAAAATATTGAAAATGTAATAAAAGAGCGGTGGAAAAATATAGCAAATGAAGCTTTAACCAAACTTAGAACCCAAGATGCAATTATCGATGACTCATACCTCGAAGAACAACTGAACTCCTTCCCGGAAATATATACCACTAGCCAAAAGATTCTTTATCCCTATGAAATTAAAGACGTGATAGATGACTTCTATTTTGACAATGAAATAGACGAAGATATGAATTTTCTCAAAAAAATAGCTAAGGAATGCGGTGGCTATACACCTGATGCTGGCGCATTCTATAACTACACGTACAGGTTGCTCAGAAGTAAGATGGACGCTGTAAAAGCGATAAGACCTTTTAAATATTTTAAAGATGCTTCAATGCATAACGGAAAAATGTTGGATGGCGACAGTCTGGCAGGCGATATGAAAGCTATTGTGGAAATAAAAGATGTAGAAAAAATAGACAAACTGAGCACAATAAACGCCATCAAGAGAACCTATGCTGAAAATATAAAATTCCCCTCAGTAGATGAACTCAAAGATAAAAATGAATATGGACTCAAGAAAGTTTTTCCTGAAATTTACGAAGAAATGAGCAGTTTTAAAAACTCCTATTTTGCGATCCTTATTATGGATGGCGACAGAATGGGAAAATGGGTAAGTGGATCGAATGCACCAGAAGTGAAGGAAATACTTGAAGGTACAATTACTAACGACGCTTTGAAAAAACTCCCTGAAGATATCAAAGAATGGTTATTTAACCGAAAAATTGTAAATCCTTCTTACCATAGGTCAATATCACGTACGCTGAATATATTTTCAACTATCGTGGAGCATATCGTAAAAGCCTACGGTGGAGAACTTGTTTACTCCGGTGGAGATGATGTGCTTGCATTCCTTCCAGCAACTTCCGTGCTTCAATGCGCAAACCAAATTCGAAAAGTCTACTCAGGAGTTGGAGGAATAACATTTCAAGTAAACGGGAAAAAATATTTGTTCAAAGACGAAATTCTTTGGATAAACAAAATCCCTTACGCCACAATGATGGGAAGAACAGCAACAATGAGCGCTGGTATTGCTGTCGTAAACCATAAATTCCCATTGAGAAGCGCGCTTGAAATTGCAAGATCATCCGAAAAAAGAGCAAAAGATTTCTACGGGAGAAACAGTTTTGAGATTTCCGTTGTAAGACGTTCAGGCCAGATAACATCTCTGGGAAGTGAATGGGATATAAACAATTTCGACGTAATTTCAGAACTTACTGATCTCATTAATGTTCTGCACAAAGAAAAAGTCAGCATGAGATCACTCCGAAAACTTGAAACTTCGTATTCTAAAGAAGAAGGTCTCTTTCTCGAAAAAAAGGAAATTTTAGAGCATTACATTGCATACGTTCTTAAAAAATCTGAGATAGGCGGAAATAGAGAAATTGTAAAAGAAAAACTAAAAGATTTCTACAAAATCTTCTTCAGTGCTGAAGATAAAAAATGGATGTGCATTTACTTACCACTTTACTTAATTCTCATTCAAGAGTTCCTCTTGAGAGGTGATGAAAGATGACATACGACGTAATATATTTTGAACCCGAGGATTGGCTTGCTTTCAGAGATAATAGAGCCTTTGAAATCGGTGGTAACGGCAAGGTCTCTTTACCAAAAATAGAAACCTTTATCGGTGCCCTAAAAACGGCCATTCTCAGAAAAAACGGAATTGATCCCAACAAAGAAATACCAAAAGAATACAAAGAAATCATAGGAGACAGCCAAACGGCTGGAAAAATAGAAATTTTCGGACCATTCCTATTCAAAGAAGATAAACACTATTTTCCAATTCCATTGGGGTTGTTCGAAGAAAAAATAGATACAGAAGACGGAAATAAAGGAGATAATGATGAAGCAAAAAAGAAGTACGGATTCATGCAACCTCATAAATCTCTAAGAAAGGAATACATGGGCTATGAATTGAACCTACCATGGATACCTTATATGAAAGACGGAATCGAACAACCAGAGGAACAACTAATCGAACTCAAACAACTTGAAAATCTAAAAGCAGGAAACATAGAAAACATACAACTAACCAAAACAGAAGAACTGTTCAAAGTGGAAACTAAAGTAGGAATTAAACTAGAAAAAAAACTGAAAAAAGCTGAAGAAGGTAAACTCTATTCCATCAAAACGTTCAGATTCATTGAAGGTGCAGGTTTTTTCTGCTTCGCTTCCCCGGATACACCCCGACTACTTCAAGGCATTGATGAAGTATTCCTTGGTATGAAACAAAGAAGCGTAAAGATAAGATTTGGAAAGATTCAGACAACTCTTTTTGATACCTTGCAAGATGGCAAGGCAGCTGTTGTTTTGCTTACTCCATCTATTTTCAAAGGAGGCTTCATTCCTGAATCGAAACGTTTGTTTGATACAGAAATAATCTCTGCAATTATAGGAAGAAAACAAGCCATCAGTGGTTGGGACATTTTAAATAACCAGCCAAAACCAATTTACCATGCTGTTCCTGCTGGTTCGGTATATTTTCTGGACGGCAATCCTCAGGAAAATCCTTTCAACTCCAGTGTGTCGGATGAATTTTCAGATTTTGGATACGGGAAGTATTTTGTGATGAATTGGGATTATATAAGGAGGGATAACAAATGAGCAAAATGGCTTTTTACCTTTATGCAGAAACACAAATTCATGCCGGGAAAGGAGCAGACGTTGGAATAGTTGATCTCCCAATTCAAAGAGAAAGAACAACAGGATTTCCTGTCATACAGGGAATAAAAGGATCCCTTAGAAATTCCGGGCTTATAAAAAACAAAAACGATGAAATTGAAATTTTTGGCAGTTCTCCAGAAGAAAAAGGTGCCACCAAACCAGGAAATGTAGCATTTTCAGAAGCAAAAATATTGCTTTTTCCTGTACGGAGCCCTGAAAGAGTTTTTGTCTGGGTTACCTGCCCTATGGTGCTTCACAAATTCAAAAGAATGGCAGACATGGATCTTGACACCCCCGAAGTACAAGACTGCGAAATCGCATATGTTTGTGATTCCCAAAATGGCGAAAATGAAATCTGGATAGAGGAATTTAAATTGAGTACCAAAAAAGATGAGAAGGTTTCCAAAATTGCCGAAGTACTATCTGAATGTGCTCCAGATGATTATATAAAAAACAAAATCAAAAGAGATCTAATAATCGTCAGCGACAAAATGTTCCAAAGAATCGTTAGGTCAATGACAGAAATAGTTCCAAGAATCAGAATCGGGGAAAATGGTGTAGTTCAAGATCGCGCTCTTTGGTACGAAGAGTATTTACCTCAAGATACCGTTATGTATTTCGTTGCCCGTGAAATCATGCCTGGAAAGGAATCATTAAAAAAATTGGACACTCTCAACAACAAAGTGATCTCAATAGGTGGAAAAGAAACAGTTGGAAAGGGTATTGTAATGATTAAGAAGGTGATATAATGCTGGTTCACGAATGGGCAAAAGAAAAAATCAAAGAAGTTAAAATGACATCTCACGAAAAACAAAAAAGCTATAAACAGGAAATTAAAGGTCTCGGAAGCATGATCGTCCAAAATGGATTATACGGAACTCTGGCTTTTTACAACGTGAAAAAAGAGAAAAAAGAGTTCGAAGAAGTTGCAAAAGTAATCGTTAAACAATTGAAAGATCTTGCAAGTACTTATCTAAACATCAAAGACTTTGATCAATTTCCCCCGTTGGAAAACGAGAAATATTTAAGAGCCCAAGAACTTGCAATTGAAGCGGTTTCCTGGCTTAGAAGATACGCTGACATCCTCATTAAGGAAGAGGAGGAAGAAAAAAATGATAACTCCTGATGAAATAAGTACTTTAAAAGAAAAAAATAAAATCAAAAATGCTTCCCTCTACTTCAATAAATACCTTGGAATAATGGAAAGAAACTCACATTCAAAAAATTTATCCGAACCAAAACAGATAATGGAAACAAGTACAATATGCAGCAAATACGATGAAAAACTTTTAAAGAGTTTGATAGAAAGAAGAAAAAAAATCACAGAAAAAATACGGAAAAAACAAACATGTATTCGATAAAACCTTAACACTTGCTTACAGATTGCTCGTTGGATCTGGAAATCCTTCAATACTCGAAGTAGGATTTACTTTTTCACGAAATTACGGTATTCCCATTATCCCAGGAACAGCGATAAAAGGAGCTTTCACACACTATATCCGGGAAGAGTTGCCAAAAGAACACATTTTGCGAAAAAAGGAAATCTTTAGAAAACTCTTTGGCACAGATATAGATGGAATTGATCATGTAAAGGGGATTCTAACATTTTTAGATGCAATACCAGAGAGGTATCGTATAAGCATAGATATAGTCAATAACCATTTCCAACCCTATTACATGAAAGATAACAAACCACCAAACGATTGGTACAACCCGAATCCAGTTACTTACCTTGTTGTTGAAGAAGGAAGTCGTTTCAGATTCACGATCTTATCGACAAATGAAATTGAAGATGATCTCAAGTCGGAAGTAAAGAAAGAATTTCTAAATTTCCTACGAGATTATGGGATCGGTGCAAAAACTTCTTATGGTTATGGGTTGTTCAATAAAACAGACTAATTCCAACATAAAATTATTTCTCCTCACCCTTAGCCCCTCTAAGAGGGGCTTAATTTTTTATTTACAAAACCTTTCTCGTTTTCCAAATTCAGTCATTTGACTTCACTTTGTAACACTCCTCCGTAATCGACTATTATTCTCATTCACAAACGTTAGTTCGCTTTCCGTATTGTCGGATCTCTGTTAAATTACGTTACGTTTGTTACCGTCAGATGTTAAACACTCGTTTTATACATCGTTAAATCGTACTATTTGCATTTTTATTAGTTGCTTTCAGAGCTTAATGCATTTGTCACAGACCTTCGTCGAATCAACCGTCCGGTAAAATTTTAGGCCTTTAGTTTCTATTCTTGCTCACCAACGCTATTTAGATAATTTCTAAAATTCTTAACAGAGATCCGACAAATCCTTGGTCATTTGACTGTCAACTCGTTTACATTCACAGGGTTTACGGTATCCCGCTTCAGATAAAGCACTTATACCTATAAATCCCCCCCGGATTAACTTTATAGAAATATTTGTCCCCTCAAACAGCAAAAATTCCCAAATTCCCTTGACTTAACGCATTGCTTTCCCTTATAATTTCCTTGTAATATATACTGTTTGGAAAGAACCATAGTGGTATGGAAACTGATAACCATCGGGAGCATTCATCTTCAAATTGCCGTTTGGAAAGAACCATAGTGGTATGGAAACTTCCACACAGATTCCTTTATTCTTGCAGCCTCATCGTTTGGAAAGAACCATAGTGGTATGGAAACTCAAATTCATCGAGAACATCTAAAAGAAAAGTATTAGTTTGGAAAGAACCATAGTGGTATGGAAACTGCTTTCCAGTCATCAAGTTCTGGAGGGCACCAATAGTTTGGAAAGAACCATAGTGGTATGGAAACTTTTCTTTTTTTGTGTTCTTTGATTCATTCCAGGAAATTGTTTGGAAAGAACCATAGTGGTATGGAAACTGAATTCGCTAAGAAATATTCCCAAAGAAGAGATTTCTAGTTTGGAAAGAACCATAGTGGTATGGAAACTTCAAGGATTAAGCCCCGGTTTTCCGGGGCTTCCATGTTGTTTGGAAAGAACCATAGTGGTATGGGTGGCCTGCAGCCGGATCAGCACGCTTCGCGTGGTTACGACTGGCTTCGCCAGTGTTGCGAACTCCTGCGGAGTTGTTTCGAACTGCTTCGCAGTGGCTATGCGTTCCTGTGGAACGGCTTTGCGCCTTCGGCGGATTAGAACATGCTTTAGTCCGGCTCGAAGAGCCGCACAGCCGCGACGAAGGAGCACAAGTCCACACGTAGTGTGCTAGTCCTGACGAAGTCAGCATGGCGCGTACGCTCTTCGCGCCTCGAAAGAACCATAGTGGTATGGAAACTTATATATCCAAGCTTTCTTGTATATGTGATCATTTAGGTTTGGAAAGAACCATAGTGGTATGGAAACCTTTCTGCGCAAGTGGGAATAGCTTCACATGTACCGGTTTGGAAAGAACCATAGTGGTATGGGTGGCCTGCGGCCATGAGGCTTGCGGACGCTGTCAGCTGATGGAGCGACGTTCGAAGACTGAGGCTCACAACGTTGAAGTAAAAACCAGTTATGCGAGCTGTTACAGCAGCCTTGCAAGCGTCGGCCTCTGCAAGCGTCATCCTTGTAAGCGTCCGGAACGAAGTTCCGCACTTCAGCGCACGTTCCTTGCGCTTCGTTTGGAAAGAACCATAGTGGTATGGAAACTTAATGAACCTCTCGATAACCGCGGAGACCGTCTCGTTTGGAAAGAACCATAGTGGTATGGAAACCCTGAAATGTGTCGATATCGTTCTCGACACATGCTTTGTTTGGAAAGAACCATAGTGGTATGGAAACACGTAAAAATAACCAAGTTTATTATCACCATACTCATAAGTTTGGAAAGAACCATAGTGGTATGGGTGGCCTGCGGCCGGCTGCGCACGCTTCGCGTGGTTACGACTGGCTTCGCCAGTGTTGCGAACTCCTGCGGAGTTGTTTCGAACTGCTTCGCAGTTGTATCACGCCTACGGCGGATTAGATTATGTTTTTTCCGCCTCAGTGAGCTACCAACCGTGGCTTGGAAGATCCCTCACAGAGATTGTCATCCTGAACTTGATTCAGGATCTCGTAGTTAAGAGGCACAGATTCTGGATAGAAGATTTCCAGAATGACAGTGGCGGATTAAGATTCTGGATAGAAGATTTCCAGAATGACAGTGGCAGATAAGATTCTGGATAGAAGATTTCCAGAATGACAGGTATCCGTTGACTTCTAAAGAATGACAGTGTCTGAAGCTTTCAAGACGTAGTCAAGCACTTCAGCAGCGTAGCTGCTTTCCGCCGCAGGCGCACATCAACTGCGCAGCAGTTCGGGTCAACTCCGAAGGAGTTCGTGACAACTCTGAAAGAGTTCGGATCAATCCCAAAAGGGATTCGTATCCGCCGCGAAGCGGCTCTCTCGGTTCTCGGGTCTCGGACTCTCGTGTTTTGGATACGGAAAGAACCATAGTGGTATGGATGGCCTGCGGCCGGCTGCGCACGCTTCGCGTGGTTACGACTGGCTTCGCCAGTGTTGCGAACTCCTTCGGAGTTGTTTCGAACTGCTTCGCAGGTGGTAAGATCTTTTTTGGAATAAAGAAAAAAATTACCAGTATAAAAACAAGGGCACAGCATGCTGTGCCCCTGCGTTAGAAAATCTTAGATTCTCATTTTTTCAATATCCTAAACCCGCTCTTCTCTAAGTCCATCAATTATCACCACTAAAAGGGCTAACTTTAATCTCACCTGAAAAGCTTAATGTTATTGTTGATGGTGCAGTTGTTGCAGCTCCAATATAACTTACCAAATAAGCAGCTCCGCCGTTTTCATTCATTAATGGAAGTAAATTTGCAATTGGCTCTATCTCTGTGGTGAGTTCGATTGTTGTTTCCTGGTTAGGTTCGATAACTGCATCGACTATTTTGTCAGCCTCAGCTTCTGAATAATCAGTTATTGAAAGATACATTCTCATTGAAAGCGGTGTTGAGTCTGTCGTTTCCCAATAGATGTTCAGGTAAAGCTTGATATCGTCTATGTAAGGATTAAGAGGTAATTCCAATTCTTGCGAAAGATCGTTCACAGATGGTATCGGCAATTCCATAGTCTCAGACGAGCTTACCGTGACTCCATAAGTGGAAGGAATTCCAATTTCCACTGGCTCAAAAAGCCCATCCGGTAACGCCACCCAAAAACTGATCCAGCTCAAACATCCACTAAAGGTCAAGACAACCAGGATTGCGAGGAAAATAACCGTCTTATTTTTCACTTTCATCACCTCCTTCTTTAACTCACCAATATTATACAAAACTCATCTCAACTACTCAAATCCCCGAAAACTAAAATCTAAAGGTTTCTCAAAGAAAGTTTCGTATATCGAATCCTTTCAGCCTGCTGCTAGAGTGTAAACTTAAAGAATTTATGATATATTCGGAGAAAATGTCAGACAATTGTACATTTATAAGCGAAGCTGTTCAAATATGTGAAAGGATTGGGGAGCGGAACTGTGTTAGAAAAAAGCTGGTAATAACCATATTAAAAGGAAAATATGCAGTTTGCAAGGTAGATAATGTCGCATCAATTCTTGACTTTTCCAAAAATAGCGAGTTTTTTTCAATAACAAAGACAGCTGACCAAGTTTCCATCGTATGTTCTCCGGATATTATCCACGCAAACGAATTTGAAAGCGAAAAGAACTGGAAAATAATGAAACTTGAAGGACCCCTGGATTTTTCACTTGTTGGAATTCTTGCCTCTATCAGCACAGTTTTAGCTAAACGAGACATAAGTATATTTGTCATTTCCACATATGATACAAACTACATTTTGGTCAAAGATGAAGACTTAGAAACGGCAATAAATGCTTTGTCTCATGAAGGATACAAAATTAGAAAAATCTAGTTGTCAGTCGTTACTTGTTAGCAAGCAGCGATGTAAGAAAATGCTGCATGGTTTATACCTGAAATCGCCAGCAACAATCAGTGCTGATAAACTTGCGTCGGGTAATGTTGTTAACTTCGCCATCAAAGGAATTCGCTCTCTAAAAAATAGTTGTTGCAAACAATTTTATTGTCACAGGCAATTCCGACCTCTGTTGCTGTCAAACTTCTTTATCAGCAGTACATGTTCTTTCAAATTTATGGCAATGCGTACTTCTTTTTGAGAACTACGGATAAAATCACACCTATTGCTGTCATTATACCCGCGGAAATAAACGCAGGAGTAAAACTTCCCGTAACATCAAATAACCATGAACCTACCACGGGGGCAATAGCACCGATTCCAAAGGCTGTAAATACCAATCCGTAGTTGGTACCTAAGTGTTTCGTTCCAAAACATATGGAAGTCAGTGTCGGGAAAAGCGCCAATGTTACAGCAAACCCCCATCCCAAAAAAGCAGCTGCGATATACAATGACAAATGATCTACTACAAAGGTAGGGAAGAATATAAGCGTCATTGCCTGTATGATGTAAATGATGAGCATAACCCATACGACACCAAATTTATCGCCCAAATATCCTGCTACTGGTCTGCCAAACCCATTAAAACCTGCAAAAATGGACGTCGCTATTGCAGCCTCTATGGGAATTAAGCCAAGGATTTTTTGACCATAAGATGAGATAAGTCCAAGAGATATAAATCCCCCCGCAATCACTAGAGCAAAGGTTGTCCATATAAACCAAAACACAGGACTTTTAAGCATTTCTCTCGGTGTGTGTTCTCCTCTTACTATCACCTTGTCGACATCGATTATAAAATAGTAAAAACGTCGGTCAAAAATGAGCAAAAACATCGGTAAGAATTGAGTAGTAACATCTGAATATCTCAGATAGAAAAGGAGGTATTCAGATGTTAAACGGAAAAGCAGGTCTTTGAAATCAGAATATTGTACAGAGAGGGGTTAAGCAAGCTAGCAATAGCCAGGCGCCTTGGC